>DASWKK010000179.1:0-42929 GCA_036396655.1 Acidimicrobiia bacterium | reverse complement strand
GGCGCCAGCAGATGTCGCGGATGAAGCCCCATGAGGCTGTTCGATTGAGGCTGAGCGAATCGAGGCTGCGCATCGCCCTTTCTGTGGCGACCCCGCCTCTTCTCCTCGCCGCCGCCTGGGGCTCCTGGGCCGTCGACGCCTCCGTTTTCCTCACCGCGCTCCTCGCTCTCCTCACCGCCGGGCTCGGGTACGTGGCAGCATTCGACTTCCCGATCGCCGTCGACGTCGATTCGAACGGCATCCACCGAATCTGCCTGCTTCGCCGCCAACTCGTGGCGTGGGATGACATCGCCGCCATCGTCCAGCCGAGGAACCGGGGTCTGGTTGTGGTGACTGAGGATCGGAAGAGACACATACTGCTCGATCGATTCCTCCAAGCTGGTGAGCTCGACCTGCTTCGCGCCCAGGCACGGTTGCGCGACGTCCAGATCGAGTTCTGAAAGCGGGGTATTGTCGGAATCACGTCGCTACCGACACGCTTTGTGGGTCGCCGGGCATAATGCATGAGTGGTGGACCGTTCGGACGCGGAGTTGTTGCGGGCTACATCGGCTGGGTCGACGGAGGCGTTCTCCGTCTTTTTCCGTCGCCATGTACATGTCATCACCCGATATGCGGTCAGACGCTGCCCCAATCCCGATGATGTCGCCGACCTGGTCGGAGAGTGTTTCTTGGTGGCCTTACAGGCATCACACCGCTACATCCCCGAGACCGACACCGCCCTACCGTGGCTCTTCGGCATATCACGTCGCCTTCTCGCCAAGCAGCGACGGAAATACGCCGGCAATCGGCGGCTCGAGGTCAAAGCCAGCAACGCCTTCCCTCACTTCACCGCGGCCGAGGACGATGAGATCGCTTCGGCCATCGATGCCTCGCGTCAGGCCCCGATCCTCGAAGAGGCATTGGCTCGACTCACCCGCTCTGAACGAGAGGTCCTCGAACTGGTGGCGTACGACGGTCTCTCACCTAAAGAGGCGGCGATCGCCCTCGACATCACCCCCAATGCGGCACGACTCCGACTGTCACGAGCCCGAAGGGCAGTCCGGGCGCACATCGATTCGACCACCGTGGTCGGTGCTACTGCGGAAGACGCCGGATATGCCCTCTGAAATGCGTCACCCGGGACCGATCAACATCGAGCGATACATCGACGCTCTCGACCGTCAGTTGAGCAGTGAGCTCTCCCAGACGCGCCGGAGCGCGCTCCCGGAGTCATTCCATCGTTTCGCCCGCGTTCTCCGCTCGGTCCTGCAGCCGACCCTTCAGAGCGGGGCGATGATCCTTACCTCCCTCGCCGTGATCGTGGCGGTGGGAGCGACCCCGGGCTCGATCAGGGCACCGGCTCCACCCCACACCGCTCTGGCAGCACCCTCCGCTGCCCTGGTGATCGTGTCAGACGGCATGAGAGTGCGCGACAGTCTGCCACCCGGCGAATTCCTCACTGCCGCCGAGGAGATCACGATCAATCAAGAGGCCGACAATCTGGACATGGCCCCGATGGCGAAGGAATAACCGGCCCAGAAGCATTCCTCCCGAGTGCTACTGAGTGCCATGGCGTGCAGGGCGTCAAAGCACCGTCCGGGTGAAAGCCCGGATTCGACCGCAACTGCAACGTAATTGCGGTCCTCCACACTGCAGTGGGAGCGGGCTCACCGCTCCCACTGCGCTTTCCAACACCTACCTCCCGGCTGCCACCCGCAGGGCGCGCATCGCAAGATCTCGGTCGCCGAGACGCCGACGCAACTCTCGCTCGAGGCCACCGATCGGATACAGGTTCTGAGGGGCGCGCGGGTCCTTGTGACGAGCGGAGGCGTATCTCGGCAGAGATGCGCTCACGAGATGGGCGAGACGCGCCGCGTCGCTCACACCCATGTCAGCCTTCACCTCACATCTGACGAGACCGCCGGCGGGGCCGGTTCCGTTGGCCAACCTCAGATACCACGAGAACCGACTCCACGACGTGGTGGTCAGAAAGAGCGGGGTGCGATACCCGACCGGTAGCACGGCCAGGGTGGCCCGGAGCTCGTCGGGAAGGTACTGGACGTGCTGGGTCTTCACGTAGCCGACAGCGCCTTCCACGTGACGTCGGTGAGACAGAGGCCCATCGACCACAACGAGGGCGGCGTCGCCCTGGCTCTCGGCGACGAGACCCTCGAGGTCCCCCATCCGTTCCTGGATCCCAAGCCACAGCTCCTCGGGCGTCGACCCCCTCGTCGACATCACCTCATACCGCCCCACGGATGTCTCGACCGGGTCAGCATCGATGCCCGTGAAGACCCCCCGCCTGACTTCCGCCGCGACGACCTTGGCGCCGCCATTGCAGCGGACCGCGCCGGCGGCAAAGGTGGCGGCAAGACCGAAACCGGGGAAACGGCCTTCCCGATCTATCCAAAGGTTGGCGTCGACCCGTCTCACTCCGTCGACGAACAGAATGTCGGGCGCAGGGTCGCTCTCAGGTAGCAACGGACGCCAATGATCGGCTTCCAGCTCCACCGATGGGTCCACGTTCTCGGTCGAGTCGACGAGCTCGGCCTCCGAAGGGGCGCCGTAGGCGGGGTCCCAGGCTTCGACATCGAACTTCACGTCATCACCTTCTCGATCGACGCTGTCTCGGGGCCTTTGGTCACTTCGAAGCGAACCGGCATGCGGTCCGCCAACTCACGGACATGGGTGACGATGCCGACCGTCCTCCCCTTGCCCACGAGGTCGTCGAGTACCGAGGCGACCACATCCAGGGACTCCTGGTCGAGCGACCCAAAACCTTCGTCCAGAAGCACAGACTCCAGACGAGAGGACATGCCGGTCAGCTCGGCGAGCTGTTCCGCCATGGAGAGGGCGAGGGAAAGGGCCACAAGGAACGTCTCCCCGCCGGACAGGCCTCTGGTCGTCCGAATCAGCCCTGCGTTGCGATGATCGACCACCACGAACTGAGCGTCGCGAGCCAACAGTGAATAGGCACCACCGGACAACTCTTCGAGGAGCCGGTTGGCGCCATCGATCAAGGTGTCCATGGCTTCCTCCAACAGCCAGGCCTCGAAATTGTTGGAGCGGAGATGGGTGCCTAGCGATGCGGCGACACGAGCACGTGTGGTCTCCACCTCCAGCTCTTTGGCCAACTCGGTCGCTTCGGTCACCGTCCTCTCCAACTCCCTTATCTCGGACTCCTGACGTTCCTTGGCCAGTGCCAGGTCGGTTTCGGGCGACCCGGTAACCTCGACCCCGAGGCCTTGGAGCCACCCTTCGAGCTCGGCGGATGACCTCGACAGCTCTTTGGCAGCCGCTTCGACCGCCTCGCGCACAGTGACCAGACTTTCCTCCCGCCGCTGCATCTGCGCGAAACGCCAGAGCTCGAAATCGCACCAACCGGCGACAACGTCATCGCCGGGCAACGGTGGCTCCTCCGCCGCCACCCGATCACGAGCCGCCAACAGCGTCTCGCGCAAGCCGGCTGTCCTCTCGCTCAACCGGTTGACCGCCGATTGAGCAGCTTCGAGATCGGCACGGGCGGCAACCGCCTCCTGTTCGACTTCGCTGCGTCTGGTCAGCAACTGCCGGACTGTGACGATGCCGGCGTCGGTTTGGTCGGGCGATGGTGCGCTGCCGAGCCGATCTTCGATCTCGGCCAGTCGTTGCCCGATCTGCTTCGACTGCCCTTCCGCCTCCTTGAGACGATCACGCGCCTCACCGGCACGTGAGTCGAGACCGGCGACGTCAGCCATGGCTCGATCGATAGACCCATGTGCCAACTCGCTTTCTCCCGGAATCTCGGCGATCACCGAATGACAGACGGGGCACGGGTCACCAGCCACCAGCGCTCGACGCAGATCATGTGCGGCGTGCTCGACCCGAAGCCGGTCCAGATGTGCCCTGGCCTCTTCGCGGGCCAAAGCTGCCTCCTCGAAGGCCGAGCTGAGACCGTCGAAGTCGAGGGCGGCTCGAGTCTCCGTCAGTTCACGGAGTCGCTCCCGGTCGGCCTGCCACGCTTCGAGTTGTTGTAGCCCGGGATGCTCGGCCAGGGCCTCATCTACCTCGGTCAGGGCATCGGCGACCCTGGCCAACCTGTCCCCCGCCTTGTCGAGATGGTCACTGGCCTCGACCCGATCTCGATCGAGGGTATCGAGGTCGGGCGGTGGCGAGATGCCGGCCAACCGGCCCAGGCTCCCCTCGACGGCCGCCTGGGCCGTCTTGACCTCGCGATGATTCGCCTCTAGTTGGCTCAGCCTCCCTCCCCGGGCAGGCAACTCGGCGACGGCCTCCCCGAGCCGCTTCAGCCGGTTGCGCGCCTCGTCGAGCAGCTCCGGTGTAGGGACCTCGAGCTTTGCCAGACTCTCCCCCAGAGCCTGGGCCCGGGTCTCGGCGATGCGGGCCCTTGAGTTGGCCAACTGCATCACCTGCTCGAAGAGGCCGATCTCGAGCAGGGCACGGAGAAGAGCCTGACGGTCGGCGGGACGGTCGGTGAGGAACTGGGCGAAATCACCTTGGGGTAGGACCACCGCTTTGGTGAAGTGCTCGTAGCTGAGACCGAGGAGCCGGCCCACCTCGCTGGTGACGTCATCGGCGTTGCCGGCAAGCACCTCGTGCTGATCACCCCGCTCGAGTCGCGCTTCGCTGGTCGTGGCGCCGGTTCGAGTCCGCGTGACAAGACGGACAGCCGTGTAGGTCTCGTCGCCCACCGTGAACTCGAAAGAGACCCGCGCCCGATCGGACATCGCCGAGATCACCGGGGCGACGGAACGCCGGTCGTCCAGACGTGGGATCGTCCCGTAGAGAGCAAACGTCATCCCGTCGATGACACTCGACTTGCCCGAACCGGTGGGGCCGGAGAGCACGAAGAGGTCTGCGTCGGTGAAGTCGACCTCCGTTCGTTGGCGGTAGGCGAGAAAACCCTCCATGATCAGTCGCCGTGGTCTCATGACGACATCACTTCCTGTTCCAGCTCACGGAACAGCTGAACCACAGCGGGATCATCTACCTGTCTCGACTCGAGATAGGACTCGAACAGCTCGATCGGTTTGCGGCCCGCCCGTGCCACCCGCTCTCGCGGCTCACCGTTTTCGGTGCGGGTGATATTGACCTCGACCGCACCGGGTATCGCGGCCCGGACTTCGTCGTTGAGCCCGGCCCGTCCTGGCTCGTCGAGCACGACCTTGACGTAGGCGTCTTCGAGCTCCGCCGACATGGAGAGCACCTGTTCCAGAGTGCCTCCGACCTGGACCAGTCTCATTCCAGAGGAGAGGGCAACCGGCTCGACAGAGGCGGGTTTGCCTGCTTCGACGTCCACGATCAGGACCCCTTTGTGATCACCGGTTTCCCCGAAGTCGAGCTGAAGCGGCGACCCGCTGTACCAGACCGGTGCCGAGGCTGGGATTCGTTGCTGTCGATGAAGATGACCCAGGGCGACATAGGACAGGCTTCCCGGGAACGTCTGAGGTGGTATGGCGTAGCCGAAGATGTGGGACTCGCGCTCTCCCCCACCGCGGGCCGCGCCATAGACCATGAGATGCCCAGCCACCACGTTGACCGTGTCGAGCCCCATGTCCTCGACGAGAGACTCGATCACTCTCCGCAGCCGGGCCTCGTAGCTCTGAGCGTGTTGATCGGGGTCGAGGTTCATGATCTGCTCGGCCTTGACGATCCCGCGCTGAGTGACGAACGGCAGCATGCCGACCTTGAGGCCGAGCGACTCGACGACGGCCACCCCGCCTTCGGCGGGTGGGGAGGGACGGGCCGCGACAGTGATCCGACCCAGGTCGAGCAGTGGCTTGACTGCCTCGAGACGAGCCGGGCTGTCATGGTTCCCGGCGACCACCAAGACCGGGCCGATCTCGGCCAAGTCCAGTAGCGCCCGATAGACGATCGCCTCGTCCTCAGGAGACGGTGAGGACACGTCGAACAGATCGCCGGCCACCAGGGTGGCATCGACCCGGCGATCCCCTGCGACATCGACGATCTCGTCGAGGACCGCTCGATGCTCGTCCACCCGGGATCGACCACGGATCTTCCGCCCGACGTGCCAGTCGGAAGTGTGGAGAAGTCTCATCGAGGCGACGGCGTCGTCATCGGCCCCGATCGTAGAGTTGGACTGGGACAGAACCGGGGAGCTACAGACGAGCTAGAGATCCTGGAAAGGGTCGGCGGGCCCACCGCCCGAACCCGGGAGCGCCCCGGCCTCGGAGGCTCTCGTGGCCCATGCCGGGAACGGGAACTCGAGGACCAGCGGGACCGGCAGCTCGGGTTGGGCAAGCAGCATCGTCCCCGGTTTGAGGATCGTCGCTCGTTGCCGCTGGGCCGAGGGAAGAAATCCGTACTCCTCACGTGACGCCTCCGCGGAGTCGAGGCGACCCACCACTCGAATCGACGAGTTGGCGATTATGCGTCGCTCCACCTCTGATGCCGTCTGCTGAGCCCCGATCAGTATCACGCCCAAGGAGCGTCCCCGCTCGGCAACATCGAGGAGGACTTCCTTGATCGGGCTGAATCCCTCACGTGGGGCGTACTTGTTCAACTCGTCGAGAACCAGGAACAACAGCTCTTCGGACTGCCCGGCCCGCTCCTTGTCCTCGAAGGCCTTCCTCACGGTCACGCCGACCACGAACCGCTTGGCCCGATCATTGAGATTGTGAAGGTCGACCACGGTCACTTGATGACCCTGCACTTCGATCCGATGTCGCTCCGGGTTGGCGATGTCACCCCGGATCAGCCGCTCGACATGCCGGACCGCGCCCTGGAGGCGTCGGACAAAGGCGTTGACGGTGCCCTGGCCGATGTGGGGCCCCGCCCAGTCGTATCTCGAGTCGTCGTCCTGCACCTTGCGCGAGATCAGGTCTGCCAGATCACGAAACGTGCGCACGGTCTCACCTTCGATCCTGACTGCTCCCCCGTCCGCGGCCTCGGCATGTTTGAGTTGGGCCATCACGTTGTAAACCACCATGGTGTACTGGGACCGCTCGTCCTCGGCATCGGCGAACAGGAACACCATCAGGTCGTCATGGCAGAACTCGGCCAGAGTCCAGAAGAAGGAAGTGATGTCGGATCGGGAGCTGACGTCGGCCACCGCTCGATCCGAGCCGGGTCGAGGCGGAGCGAACAACCCGACCGAGCCGAACGGGTCGGCCGGAAGCCCGAGGGCTCGGTAGCGACGTCTGGCGTCGTCATCGAGGCTGGTGTTGGGCCGGTCGATGTGAAGCAGGTCCTCGCCCTTGACGTTGAAGATCAAGGCCTTGGTGTTCACCGCGGCCGGGCCCAACACCTGTGATGTGAACACCGAGTGGAGCAAGAACGTGGCGTAACTGGTCTTGGTGGCGACCCCGGAAACCCCGGAGATGTTGACGTGTGCGCCTCGCTGCCCATTCAGGAACTCGAAGTTGGCGAATAGCGGCTCACCATTCCGGGAGGCACCAACCGGGAACCGCCGTTCCATGCGATCGAAGAACAGTGCCTGGTCCCGCTCCTCGCCACGTGCCCTTCTCACCGGCTGCCCGGGACGGGGCGGGACAAAGATCTCGGGCTCCACTCGGGTAGCCGTCACTTGCGCCGCTTCGACCACTTCGGCCGGGAGCACTCCGTCTTCGATCAGAAAGACATCTGAGTCGAAGCGAGCACCCTCGTGACGGGCTCTGACCTGACTCACCGTCCCGAATATCTTCACCAGCTCCCCGGTGGGCAGGACACGTTCGAGGGCGACCACGTCGTCGAGCTCCAGGTACTCCCCGTCCGCCACTCCGACCCAGAACTCGAGTGGGGTGGCATCGACGGTTCCCAGGACACGACCGACCATCTCCTCCATGATGGCGAGCGTAGACCGCGGTTGGGCCAGGTTGGGGGTACCTATCCTCGCCTGGTGAGCCTGGCCGTGTTCCCCTTCAAGTCGGAGGCTCCTTCACTCGTCGGGTCCAACCTGGCCACGGCGGCCGCCCATCCGGCGATAGACGAGGTGTGGGCGGTGGCCACCGAAGAAGGAGATGGCCCACACGCCTTGCGAAGGTCGGGTCGGGAGTTGGCGATGGCATCGGGGAAGCGGGTGGAGGTGATCATCCAGGAGAGGATCGGAACCCTCCGACCCGGCAAGGGGGATGCTCTCAACACCGCTATCGCCCTCGCCGCCGACCAGGGCCGCCACCGGGTCCATTTCTACGACGCCGACATCACCAATTTCGACTCTTCGTGGATCGAGGGCGCCGAAACGGCCGCAGACCGTGGGTATGGGGTGGTCAGGCACCGGTTCCCCCGTGCTTCCACCGACGCCATGATCACCTGGATGATCACGAGGCCGGCCCTGGCCCGGCTCTTTCCGGGGACCTTCTTGCCCCGGCTCGACCAGCCGCTCGGGGGTGAGGTGCTCCTCGGCCGGGAGGCGGTCGAGTTGCTGGCCTCCTCGGAGCTGGTCCGGAACCGGTCCGACTGGGGGATCGACACCGTCATCACCTATGCCACCTCGGTGATGGGTCTCGGTCTCTACGAGCACCACGTCGCCGACGGCAAGCGCCATGCCCTGTACGGGTCGCTCGAAGAGCTCAGGGTCATGTTGGTCGAATGTCTCGACGCTGCGGCGTCCCTGTCCGGGCTCCCCGCGCCGGCCCTCGACGCCCGGCACGGGAGCGATCCGGCCACCCCCGTCCCCGAGGATCTGAAACAGGTCGTCGCCTACGACATCGAGGGCACGATCGGGCTGCTGGACTCACCCTGGTCCGAGCGGGAGGAAGCCCTGGTCCGTCTCCTCCCCGAGGATACGGTCGAGCAGTTGCTCCGTTCCGGGCCGGATCGGTCCTTGTCATTCATGGACGCCGATCGTTGGCACCAGGTGCACGGGTTCCTCCTCGACGGATTCGCCCTCGGCGACCCGGCGTGGGAGTCGCTCGCCTTCCGTCTCTGGCTCACCCGGGTCCTGGCATACACCACGAGTCACGCCCGACGCGGATTCGATCGGGCCACCGCCTACCTCCGGTCGACGATCGTCGACTACGAGCGGAGGGCCATTACTGGCTCTCCAAGGACCGCTCCCCGGCACTGACCTCCCTCACCCCGACGAGCACCAGTATCACGGCGCTCAGAACGACGCTCGCGGCCACCATCGTCACCAGTTGCATCCCACCCGCGGTGAACAGCCGGGGGGAGACCAAGTCGCCGGCCATCCGCCCCAGCCCGTTGGCCACCACCGACAGGGCCAGGATCCGGGTTCTGCCTCGGGGTCGGAGCTCGGTCATCAATGGGATCACCGAGATGTAGCCGAACTCCAAGGCGACGGTGGCAAGGGCGAGAGCGGTCAGCGCAGGGCCGGCCACTTCGGAGGAGTACGAGAGCGCGTAGAGGCAGAGACACCCCACCCCCAGCCCAAGAGCCAACGAGTTGCGTTTTCCGATGCGGTCGGTGAACGCGACCATGGCTCCCTCGCCGGCCAGCTCGGAGACCCCGAGCAGGGTTCCCACCCCGCCTAGTGCGAGGAGGGTCATGGCGAAGCTGCCCTCCAGCCATCCGCCGAGTGTGACCAGGACCCCTTCGTGGGCGAAGCCGAACAGAGCGATGGTACCGAGGAGCAATATCACCTGGCCGCCAGGGCTGTCCGGGGCCTTGGTCCCCCGGCTCGAGGCGGCTTGATCGTGCCGATCGAGAAAGATCAGCGCCAGCCCGATCCCCACCAGCCCGAGCGACCCCAGCGCCCAGAACGGCGCCTCCCAGCCCCAGTTTCCGATGAGCCAGCCGGCGGCGGGGGCACCGACGAGCAGCCCCCCGGCCCAGGAAACCTCGAGGACTCCCAGGTAACGGGCCCGGCGCCGGTAGGGGACCCGTTCCGAGATGTACAGCTGGGAGCCGATGTCGATCATGGGCTTGGCCAGGCCCGCCAGGGCGAAACCGATCACGGCCCCGATGTAGATTCCGGTCCAGGCGGTGACGATGGAACCGGCGCCGAACATGGTCAGCCCTGCGATGAGGAGACGTCTGGTTCGGTGCACGTCCCCGGAGAAGCTCATCACCGCCGGTGTGGTGAGGGCACTCACCCAGCGCACCGAAACCAGCATTCCGGCCTGGGTCAGGTCGATCCCGAGCCCTCTGGCGATTACGGGCAGGAACGGGTAGACGAAGCGAAGGGCGGTGTTCACCACCAGCTTGAGAAAGACCAGTGTTGCCACCGCAGGGCGCAGAGGGCCCTCGGTTGAGTCGGGGCGAGCTGAGGGAATCGGTTGATCGATGCCGAGATCGTAGGTACCGGTTTCTCGAAGGGATCCCAGGCAACCCGGGCACGGGCGACCATCCTGTTCGGGGCATGCATCTCATCGTCGTCGTCTTGGTCGCAATACTGGGTGGTCTGGCCGGGTCGCTCCAGTCCCAATTTCTCGGGGTGATGGAGCAAAGGGTGGGAACGCTGGCTTCGACCTTCGTCACCTACGCCGGGGGCGGGCTGGCGATCGCCATCCTCATGTTGGCGTTTCAGAGCAGCCGTCTCTCCGAGTTGAGAGAGCTCCCCTGGTGGGCCTTGACCGCAGGTCTCATGGGCCTGATCGTGGTCGCCTCGCTCGGGATCAGTGTCGCCCGGCTCGGGCTGGGCGCTGGTCTGACCTTGTTCACCGGAGCCACCTTGGTGCTGGGGGCGATCATCGAGCACTTCGGTTGGTTTGGCGATAGCAGGACCCTCGACGTCGGCCGTCTGCTGGGCATCGCACTTGTTGTGACCGGGACCTGGCTGGTGGTGAGGGGTTGATCAACCGAGCGCGATCGCGGTCAAAGCCAGGAGAGTCAACGCAAGACCCACGAATTGCCTCCGCCGGAGATGCTCGGCATTGACGACCCGAGCCAGGATCACGGTCACCGCCGGGTAGAACGAAGCCGCCACTGCGGCCAGGGCTAGCGAGCCGGCCCGCAATGCGATGAGCAGCGTCACATTCCCTGTCACGTCCATGATGGCGTTGCCGACGACCATCGAGCGTGGCACCGAGCCGAAACCGACGAGTCTCCAGATCCCGACGCCGGCAATGATCGAGACGATCAGCATCGTCGATGCCCGCGACGTCACCAGGGGCAGCAGGTTGGACTCAGAAGCGGTGAACCGGATCAGCGCGGTGAATCCGCCGAACCCAAGACCGGCGGCTACGCCGTAACGAAGACTGCCCCCAAGTGTCTCCCCGGGATCCGCCATCCACGAGCACAACACGATGGCCGGGACGGCAACCGCAACACCGACCCAGGACAATGTCGTCGGCCGTTCCCCGTCGATGACGGCCACGGCGACCGGAAGGACCGCCGCCAGCGCGGCGGCAACCGGAGCCACGGCCGCGGCCTGACCCCGGCCGAGCCCGGCGAAGAGGAACACGAGACCTATCCCTCCCGACGCCCCGGCCGCGGCGCCCAGGAGATAGTCGGCCTGGCCGGCTTGGCCGCCGACGACGAGAGCGACGACGAGGATGAGGGGAAAGCTGATGACCCCGGCCCAGAACACGATCGAGGCGGCGGGGGCACGTCGAGCCCCCTCGCCACCGAGGAAGTCGGCAGCCCCATAGAGGACTGAGCTGATCCCCCCGAAGAGCACCTCCACTTAGTCAGCTACTCCGGAAAGACCCCTGGACTGAAGGTATTGACGGATCGCCGAGGCGGCATCCTCGAGATCGTCCCGCTCAACCGAGACCGCGGCATTGGCGAAGTCAAGGTCGTGCACCCCATCGATCGGCACCAGATGGATATGGAGGTGGGGCACCTCGAGACCGGCGATCATCAGACCGATGCGTGCCGGCTGGAAGACCTGTTGCTGGGCGGTCCCGATCTCCCGCGATACTGCCATCAGGTGGTCCATCAAGTCGGGTGGGCAAGCGAACCAGTGATCGATCTCCATCCGTGGCACGACGAGGGTATGACCGCGGCGAAGTGGGTTGATCGACATGAAGGCGGCACACCGTTCGTCCCTCCAGACGAAGGTACCGGGGATCTCCCCCTCGATGATGCGGGTAAAGACGCTGGGCACGAGGCAAATCCTATCCCGACCCCGCGGCGACCTCCGACCAGAGACTGAGTGGAGTCAACCGGTGGGAACCACTTTCAGTAGCTGTTCGGTCGTGGTGAGGTACATCTCGCCGGCCCCGTCCACACCGAAGCCGGTCACATTGCCCGGCACACCAACCTGCTCCGTCCAATCCCGGAGGGCGGTGGCCTCTCCGTCGACGTGGAGCAGGCTTCTCAGATAGCCCCCGCAATAGTCGGAGTAGAAGTAGTGCCCGTGGAGCTGCGGCATCGCCGGTCCCCGGTACACCACCCCGCCGGTGATAGAGCAAGTGCCGGCATCACCGTGCTCGACCTCGAGGATCGGCACGACCAATCCCGCTCCATCGCAGTCCGGGGAAGAGAAGCAATTCAATCCCTCGAATATCGGCCATCCGTAGTTGTGCCCGGGCTCGAGCGGCTCCGAGACGGAGATCTCCTCGTAGGCGTTCTGTCCGACATCGGCGATGTAGATCGCGTTCTCGTCGATCCAGAATCGCCACGGATTACGCAACCCCATTGCGTATTTGGTCGGACTCGGCTCTGCCCCATCCACGTCGATCACCACCAGACCGGCCAGCAGAGTGTCGGGGCTCTGCCCGTTGCCAAACCGGTCACCACTGCCACCTCCATCCCCCAGACCGAGGAGGAGGGCTCCGTCGACAGTGAACTGAAGCATGCCGCCGTTGTGATTGCCTGCCGGCTGATCGACTTGAAGCAGCACCCTCTCACTCGCCGGGTCGGCTTGACCCGGCGAGGTGAGCATGAACTCGGAGACGACGGTGTCCCCGTTGCTGTCCGAATAGTGGAGATAGAACCGGCTCTCGTCCTCGGGATGCAATGCCATCGACAGCAGCCCCTGTTCTCCACTGTTGAGGACCCGATCGCCGATATCGAGCACGGGCTCCTCCAAGACCGTTACCCCGTCGAGGATCCATACCCGCCCATCCTTGGTGATGACGTAGGAGTGAGGGTCGCCAGGCCGGGCGGTGGTCTGCACCGGGAAACTCATGTCGGCGATCACCTCGTATCCGAGAACGGTCTCATCCAGAGACAGCGTGCTGGTCGTGGCAGGCGTGGTGGTGGTGGAGGTCACGGGCACAGTGGTCGAAGGGCTGGTGACACTCGATGTGGTGGCAGTGGTGAGAGGTGGCCCCGCCGAGGGCGTCGGCTGCAAGCCGGGCTCAGAGCTGCAGGCCGCCAACAGCCCTATGACGATGATCGAGATTCGACGCATCGGGAACACGTTATGTCAGGGCTCGGCCAATCGTGTCCGCCGCCCGTGAGCCGATAGGATGAGCCGATGACCGACGAATCTCACGACCCGTTCGGTTCGGAGGGGCCGAGCGCTCCTCCAGCATCCGACAAGCAAAGCGAGGACCTGCCACAGGCTGCCCCGGTCTCGGCAGGCATCGCCTGGGGTGCCATCCTTCTTCTCTTGGGGATCAGCGCCGTGGTGATCTTCGCGGTGCAGAACACCGCGACGGTCCCGGTCAGGTTCCTCGGATTGGAGGGCGAGTTTTCCCTCGCCCTCGTGATCCTGGTCGCGGTCGGAACGATGGTCGTTCTCACCGAGCTGTTCGGCATCGGCTATCGGCGGCGACGTCTGCGCAGGCGGATGGAGCAACAGGAGCTGAAGAGGTACCGCAGCGGCACCTGACTCACCAACCCCGATCCCGCCCTATCCGGCCCGCTGCCGAACACGGCGTTGGCTCGAGACCAGGGCTGGTCGGGGAACTGGTTTGCTTGACCCGAGAGTTGGATAACAATGGTGTCGGCGCGGTTTTCCGATGCCCCTGGAGGAAACAAATGATCTTTGGATACTTGGACCCTGGTTCGGGCAGCCTGCTCTTGCAGGCTGTCATTGGAGGTGCAACCGGCCTCGCCGTTGCCGTCAAGGCTCTCAGGCATCGCTACCGGTTTGGCCGGGCCATGAAGGCTGCCGATCCCAACAACGGTGAGGCAGCAGAAACGGTGGAAGACACAGCCCTGCCCGCGGAATCCTGACCGCCGGGATGCAATCGCCCGATCCCGGGTCGTTTCGCGACCCGGCCTCACGGATAGTCCTCAATGAGGGCCGGGTCCTGCGGGTGCTCGATGAGCGCGGGTTGGAAGGCTGGCGTGCACTCTCCGCGAGCGACTTCTTCGCCTCCGCCGTCGCCGACCGGAGGCTCATTGACACGTCCGAGGTCAGCGAGCCGCCCCCAACCGGCGCTGGAGCGCTGGAGCATCCGCGACTGCCCTTCATCAGCTACCCCTACGAGTGGACGTTCTCCATGCTCAAGGACGCGGCCCTGCTTCAACTCGACCTGCTCAAGGATGCTCTGGCCGCCGGTCTGACCATCAAGGACGCCACCCCGTACAACATCCAATTCGTCTACGGGAGGCCGATGTTCATCGACATTGGATCATTCGAGGCATACCGAGTCGGCGAGCCTTGGATCGGCTACCGCCAATTCACCCGTCAGTTCCTCTTCCCGCTGATGCTGAGAGCATGGCTCGACGTTCCCTTCCAACCGTGGCTCCGGGGGGACATGGAGGGGCCGACTCCAATCCAGATGGCGCGGCTTCTTGGGAGCAAGAAGCGGCTCAATGCGGGGGCGTTGCTCCATGTCCGTCTCCAGGCCCGCATGGAGGCACGCATGTCGGGTCGCCCGGTCCGGGACGACCTGAGGTCGGCAGGGTTCAGCGTCGAGTTGATCCTGGCCAATGTGAAGAGACTCCGATCCCTGGTGACCTCGCTGGAGTGGGCGGGCCGCAAAGATGGCTGGTCCGACTACGGCTCGTGCACCCATGTGTCCCGGGACAGGGATGCCAAGAGCGAGTTCTTGCAGTCTGCGATCCAGCGTTCCCGTCCCCGGCGCGTGCTCGACCTCGGAGCCAACGATGGGCACTTTTCGATGATCGCCGCAGATAGCGGAGCCCATGTTGTGGCGGTCGACAGCGACGAGGCCGTCCTCGATGACCTCTACCGACGGAGCGCCGGAATGGGTGTGTCGATAGCCCTCACCGATTTGGCGAACCCCTCACCGGCTCAAGGGTGGGCTGGAACCGAGAGATCCTCGATAGTCGATCGAGCCCAACCCGACTTCGTCATCGCTTACGGCTTGATCCACCACCTCATCTACCAGGCCAGCATCCCACCTCGTGAGGTTCTCAATTGGTTGCGCGGCTTCGGCGCTCCTGTCGTCGTCGAGTTCGTCTCTCCGTCCGACGAGATGGTGGCGAGACTGGTCGGCAACAAGTTGCCCCACGAGTTGCACCCTGACCGTGACGAGACGGCATTCCGCACTCTCGCCAGTGAGCTCTTCGAGGTTGTCGACGAGTCCTCGCTGTCATCGGGAACCAGAGTCCTCTTCGCCCTCCTACCGCGATGAGCCTGGCCCAGCTCGGGTCCATCCCCTGGTGGAAGGTGCCACTCTCGGCCGCCACCGTGGGAGCCTTCGGGTTCAGCCAACCCATCCTCGATCTGCTGGGGCGGAACCCCGAGTTCTTCGTAGCTCGCGGCTTCACCCCTCTCGACGTCATGCTCTTCCCGCTGGTCGTCCTGGTCTTGCCGGCGGTCCTTGCCATCCCGGTGCTCGCCCTGAGGTGGATCGGCCCGCGCAGTGCGGGGACGGCACACGCGGTCGTCCTCGGAGGGCTTCTCGCCATGTTCATCGCCTCGGCATGGGTCGCCCTCCTGGGTAGCGACGCGCCAACAGCGGTGTTCGTGGTGGCGGCGGTCTCCGCAGGCGCAGTCTTCGCCTTCATGTTTGCCCGATCCCGGATGACCCAAGCCGCCGTGGGCTATGCCTCCTGGGCGCTGATTGCGTTCGCCGCTTGGTTCCTCGTGATGACCCCGGCCAGCGATGTCGCGTTCGCCAGCACCGGCGAGCTCCCCGATACCGGTGAAGTGCGGAATCCGGTCCCGATCGTGATGCTGGTCTTCGACGAGTTCCCCGTCGCAACCATGATCGATTCGAGGGGTGAGTTACTCGCAGACCTGTTCCCGAACTTCGCCGCCCTCGCCGCCGACGGAGTCTGGTATCGAAACGGGGTGGGTGTGCGGCAGCAGACCGAGCAAGCGCTTCCCACCATTCTCTCCGGTGTGGGTGCCGGTCCGGGCAGCATCCCGATCTCTTCGGACCACCCTCTCACTCTCTTCACGCTGTTGTCTGACGCCTATGACGAGGCAGCGGTGGAGACGGTGACTGATCTCTGCCCCGCCTTCGCCTGTGAGAACTCGAGTCGGAGAATCGAGCCGTTCGGAAAACGATGGGCGTCGTTGTCGGTGGACTTATCGGTGGTGTACGGCCATCTGGTTCTCCCCCGTTCGGTTTCCGACCGGCTTCCGGCGATAGACCGGACATGGGGCAACTTCACCACCGGCGAACGATCCGAATTCGACATCATCGACCGCTTCCTCGCCAACGTCGACGCCGACCGAAGACTCGAGGTGACACGTCTCTTGGAGACCTTCAGCTTCGACGACTCGGCTCCGCCCTTGCGTTTCGGCCATTTCCTCTTTCCCCATCACCCATGGGAACTGACGGCCGACGGTCAGCGGACCGGCGCCGGCAACTCGCCGGGTGGGGAGGGGGCGGGCTGGAACATGGACGAGTGGCTTGTGGCACAGGGATTCCAGCGTCACATCATCCAGTCTCAATACGCCGACACCATCGTGGGATCGGTGATCGAGCGGTTGGAGTCCGAAGGGATCTATGACGAGTCCATGGTGATCATCGTCGCCGATCATGGGATAACTATCGGCCCCGGCGTCGAGCATCAGCGTCGCATCACCCCCGACACCGTCGGCACCATCGCTGCGGTGCCGATGTTCGTGAAGTACCCGAGTGGGTTCCCCGGCGTGCAGCCGGGAAGGATCGACGACGTCAGAGCTGAGACGGTCGACCTGGTGCCTACGGTGGCCGAGGTGATCGGGATCAGCCTTCCCTGGGATGTGGATGGGCTCTCTCTTCTCGATCCGGAGCGCGCCCGCCGCACCGAGTCGGTGATGATCGGTCCCGATGGGCCGGTGGAGTTCGGCGTCGATGGGAACGAGAAACTCGCCGCTGCCGCGTTGAAGGAGACCTGGTTCCCCGGGGGCGATCCGTGGGCCCTCACCCCACCCGGCTGGCATGAGTGGTTGGGTCTCTCACTGGACGCGATCAGCACCAGCGAGGTGCCTGACGTCTCGGTGAGCGTGAGGCAACAGGAGTTGTTGGAGTCGTTGCCCCCCGAGCCTGAGGTGCTGCCGGTCTACCTGTCCGGCACTCTCCGCCTGGAGCAGGCCGCCACGGGGAGGGAAGTCCTCGTCGTCTCGTCGGATGGTGAGGTGGTTGCGGTCACCCGGGTTTTCGAACCCGAGGGGTCGTCTGCGAGATTCGAGGTGTTTATTCCACCGGAAACACTTCACCCCGGCGAGAACGACGTGGTTGTCTGGTTGGCGGTCGACGGTCCCGACGCTCTATCGCTGCAACGGTAGTTTTGTTCTCGACCACCGCCACCGGCCTCCCCTTCACACCTTCGGCCTCAGGTCCCTACGATTCGGGTTACCTGATGACAAGGAGAAAACGATGGCACTGATGGACACCCTCAAGGGGTGGTTTGGAAAGGCCAAAGAGCAAGGGTCGGAATTGGCCGAGAAGGCCCAGCCCTTGATGGAAAAGGCGAAGGAGCAAGGAGCGGAGCTGGCGGAAAAGGCTCAACCGTACGTCGAGAAGACCAAGGACTTCGCACAGGATGCGGTGGAAAAGGCCGGTGCCAGAATCGACGAGATGCGGGACAAGGCGAGTTCGTCAGACACTGCATCGACGGCTCAGTCGGCCGTGGAGGATGCCAAGGAGACCGTTGCCGACGCAGTCGGGGCGGCACAGGATGCCGTCGACGATGCCTCCGACGCGGTGGATAGCGCAGCCGAAGAAGCCAAGGACAAACTGGAAGGCTGATCGGGGACCTGCCCCCCGACCATGATCCCCCCGCACACACCATGAAACGCGCCTCGGATCGCCTCAGTCGTATCCCACCATCGGCCACCCTGGGGATCAGCGCCCGCGCCCGGGAGATGAGAGCCCAGGGCATCGACGTCATCTCCTTTGGGGCAGGCGAGCCTGACTTTGCCACCCCCGAGCACGTTGTGGCGGCCGCGGCGCGTGCCTGTTACGACCCCGAGAACCACAAGTACACCGCGTCGGCGGGGCTACGGGTCCTACGCGAGGCGATCGCCGAGGATGTCGGGAAGTACTCGGGGGTCGAGGTCGATTGGTCCGAGGTGATGGTGACCAACGGGGCGAAACAAGCGGTGTTCCAAGCATTTGCCGCCTTGATCGACCCCGGTGACGAGGTCCTGCTGCCGGCACCACACTGGGTCACCTACCCGGCCGGCATCGACCTGGCCGGTGGCATCACCGTGCCGGTGCCGACTCGCATCGAGGATGAGTTCAAGGTGACGGTCGAAGACCTGGAGCGAGCCCGGACGGATCGCACCCGGCTCCTGGTCTTCGTGTCGCCTTCGAACCCCACTGGAGCCGTATACAGCTCCGAAGAGGCGCGAGCCATCGGCGAATGGGCGCTCGAAAACGACGTCTGGGTACTGGCCGACGAGATCTACCAACGTCTGACCTACTTCACCGACGTCGCCCCGTCCATCGCCGCCGTGACCCCGCGGTTCGACAATTGGGTTCTGATCAATGGGGTGGCCAAGACCTATTCCATGACCGGCTGGCGGGTGGGTTGGATGGTCGGGCCTGCCGACATCATCGACGCGGCCAACAGCCACCAATCCCACGCCACCGGCAACGTGGCAAATGTCGCCCAACACGCCGCTGTCGCTGCTCTCCGCGGCCCCCAGGAGACCGTTGAGGAGATGCGTCAGGCCTTCAACAACCGTCGAAAGCTGATGTATTCACTGATCAGCGACCTCCCCGGCGTCCGCTGTGTCGAGCCACAGGGGGCGTTCTATGTCTTCCCCGACTTCAGCGAGGCATTGCAGGGTCGATGGGAGAGCACAGCCGATCTGGCGACCACCATCCTCGAGGATGCCGGCGTGGCACTGGTCCCCGGAGAGTCGTTCGGCACCCCTGGCTACCTCCGTCTGTCGTATGCCGTCGGGGAAGCTGACATCGAGCGCGGGGTGGACAGAATCAGGCAGCTTCTCGCCGGGTGAATCCGGGCTCCCCAACCAGGTTTACACTCGCCAACGATGGATGGCACCAAAGCGCGGGCCATGATGCTCGTCGAGCCACGCCACTTCTCCCTCACGGAGTTGTCTGCCCAACCTGCCCTGGAAGGTGGTTGGCTGGCTGTCGAGGCAACCGGCATCTCCGGGGCCGACGTCAAGGTATGGAAGGGTGAGGCTCAGGATGTGGTCTACCCCCTGATCCCGGGTCACGAAGTCGTGGGACGAATCGCCAGCGTCGCACCAACCATTCCCTACCCGATCGGCACTCGTGTCGTGGTCGAGCCGCGGATCCACTGCGGAGAGTGCCATCGGTGCAAGCTCAGCCTGGCCACCTGCTCTCGCCGCCGGCCGTCGAACTCATACGGTTTCATCCCATCGATGGAGCCTCCCGGGCTTTGGGGTGGTCTCGCCGAGTTCCTCTACCTCGACCCCGCGGCCCGGCTTCACCCCCTGACCGACGATGTGCCTGCCGAGGTTGGGACCTTTGTCCACCCGCTGGCCGCCGGTCACACCTGGGCGGTGGAGCTTCCCTCACTCCAGATTGGTGAGAACGTGTTGATCCTCGGACCGGGACCGCGGGGGCTTGCGTGCTTGATCGCGGCCAAGGCGGCCGGGGCAGGCTGGGTAGGAGTGACCGGGCTCTCCCATGATCGCGACCGACTCGAGTTGGCCCGGCTCCTGGGTGCGGACCTGGCAATCGATGCCGAGAGGGTAGACGTCGGCGGAGCCATCGCAGAGGCCATTGGCACCCGGCCCGACATCGTCGTCGATGTCACCTCGGACGATCCGGAGGCGCTGTTCACTGCGCTCGATCTGGTGCGCAGCGGGGGACGGGTCATCCTGGCCTCGACCAAGGGAAATCGGGCGTTCCATTTCATCAGTGATGTCCTCGTCGCCAAGCAGTTGACGGTCCGCGGCGCCATGGGCGCTACCACAGTCGGCTATCAGTGGGCGACCCGCCAGATCGAAACCGACCCACGAATCGACGACCTGGTATCCCACCAGTTCCCGTTGGGCGAGGCGTCCCGGGCGCTCCAAGCCGCGGCCGGCCTGCTCGGTCGAGAGGAGCTGATCTCGGTAGCTGTCACCTTCTGAGATGACCGGTCGCCCCACCGGCCCGGGCCGGCTGTCGGTTGGGTCATGGGTGGTCTACGACCTTGCCAACACCATCTTCGCCCTCGGGGTCATCGGGCGCTATTTCCCCCAATGGCTCAAATCGGTGGACCAACCCGACAGCGCCCTTGCCCTGGTCGAAGCCGGAGCCGGCGCCATCGTCATCTTCCTCGCACCGTGGGCCGGGGCGCGCAGCGACGTCAAGGGCAGTCGTGTGCCGACGCTGATGGCCACAACAGTGCTGGCCGTAGCCGCAACCGCCGGTCTGGCCACCGGCCCGGTGCCGGTGACACTGATCCTGCTCGGAGTGGCCCTGGTCGCCTTCAACGTCGGCTCGGTGGTCTATGACGCCCTTCTCGTGGATGTCAGCACCCCCTTGAATCGAGGGTCGGTCTCAGGTCTGGGAGTCGGTGTCGGATACCTGGGCTCGTTCATCGGGCTGGGGCTCGGGCTGGTGACCCTCGACCTCCTCGGCTGGTCGTATGGCGCCACCTTCCGGGTCCTGGCTCTCGGCTTTCTTCTCTTCGCGTTGCCCTCGTTCTTCCTGATCGAGGAGCGAGGAGGCGTCGACGACGCTCCCACCCCGAGGCTGCGGGACGTCGCGACCAAACTGGTGGCCTCCTGGCGGCTGGCATCCAACTACCAGGGCGTGGTCAGGTTCCTGATAGGGCGCTTCCTCTACACCGACGCCATCAACACGTTGATCGGCGGGTTTCTCACCATCTACGTGATCGAGGAACTGGGTTTGGATGGACAATTCGTCACCGCACTGCTGGCCGTGGCGATCACTGCCGCCATCTTCGGGGCACTGGGAGCGGGCAGGCTGGTCGGGCGGCTCGGACCTCTGCGGGTCTTGCGCACCGTCCTGGTGATGTGGATGCTCGCCATAGCCTCGGGGGTCGCAGCTGCGGTCACAGGTCTGACCGCTCTGGCCTGGGTGATCGGGCCATTGGGCGGGCTGGCGTTGGGAGCCACCTGGACCGCCGATCGGGTGGTCATGGCGAGGGTCTCCCCACCAAGGCATTTAGGAGAGTTCTACGGTCTGTATGCCACGGTGGGCAGGTTCGCCACCATCCTCGGACCCCTTACCTGGGCGTTCATCGTCGACGTGGTGGGGCTGGGCCGACGGGTGGCGATGGCCTCCCTGATCGTCTTCGTGGCCGTGGGATGGTGGTCATTGCGCAGAGTGGACGACACCGAACGGGTTTGGCTGCCGGCCGACCTTCCTGTCCTCGATCAAGCCTGACGCCGAGCTTCCCGGTCTCAGTGAAGCCCTTGACGCTCGCCAGATATGAGGTGGTGTTCCACCGCGTACGGAATCGGCAGATCCCTCACCTCCTGTGGGCCCCGAACCAGACGTCTCCCGATCTCGGCGAACCAGGTGTCGTTGGCGAACGCCCACGGCCAGGCCCTGATCCCGACCCGGGCGCCGACGATCCCGCCGACCATCGCGGCGAGGGCGCTGCCGCCGATCTTGGCGGCCTGCTCGATCGGGACGTGGGGCCGCTCCACCAAGGGAGCCGCCAGCAACAGACCTGCTTTCACCTGCTCCCATGGCCCTGGGCCGACTCCGCTGGTGACCAGGGCAAGGGCCTCGGCCCCATCTCCAACTCCCACATGATCCAGCAACCCGCGCAGCTCGTTCATCAGATCTCCCGCCTCGGGACCTCCTGCCGGCGAAGGGCGGATCATTTCGGAAGACGTATCGACGATCTCGATCACCCCGGCTATCAGGTCGCGGCCGGACTGCCCATAGCAGGACGCAGCCACGGCTCCCGCGGTGACGACACCGGCCAGCACCGAGGTCGGCTCGGTGTGGAATAGCTTGGCCAAGATCAGCGCCTCGTCGCGCAACAGCTTGGGCTCGCGGCGCAGGGCGACCCCGATGGGGACGGCACGCGGAGCTCCGTCCAATGAAGGCTCCTCGTCGGGCATCGCCCGCCCTTGCGAGACCCGATCCAGCCAGGCTCGAAAATTGGCGCTCTCGGCCCGGTAGACCGGCTCCTCGTCGTTGGAGCCATCGAGCTCGCCAATAGCTTTGACCATCGGCGCTATCAGGATGCGTTTGTGCTCGATCAGCTGATAAGCCACCACGGTCGCCTGCTCGGTCACCGCGGAGTATCCCAACTCCCAGGCTCCGCCCGCCGTGTCGCCGGCGGCAAGGCCGAGCATGGCCCCGTCGCCCTCTCCGGCCACGAGAGAGAACCTGGACTCTGAGTCGTTCACGGTGCCGGAGGCTACCCCGGTAGGCTCAGCGGTCCATGGACCAGATCGTGGTCATCGCCAATCCATCTGCCTCCCAGTTCACAGGTGGAGACCACCGCCAGGTGATGTCGCTCCTCCGCAAGGAGGCAAACGTCGAACCGCTCTGGCCGGATTCGCCCGTTGTGGCCGAGGCGTGGGCGGGAGAAGCGGCCTCATCGGGGGCGGACGTGGTGGTGGCGATGGGTGGGGACGGGTTGGTCCATCACGTGGCCCAGGGGTTGGTCGGCACCGGGACCGCGTTGGCCATCATCCCCGCGGGCACAACCAACGTGATTGCCCGTCTTTTGGGAATCCCGTCCCGGCCGACAAGGGCCGCACGCTTGATCAACGAGACTCTCGAACCCATCTCGATCGGTACGGTCCGGATGACCTTGAATCGGGGTGCGGCGGCGACCACTCATCACGCCATGTTCGCCTGCGGATTCGGCCTCGATGCGGCAGTGGTGATCGAGGCGGACAAGGAGCCCTATCGCAAGTATCGATTCGGGTCACTCCACTATGCGACAACCGCCTTGGGAGTCGCTCTCGGGGACTTCCCACGTCGGAAGCCGAATATCACCATCGACGTCGGGGACCGGGAAGATCTCGTCTGCGCGGCGTTGATCCAGTTCCGCAGCGTGTACACCTATTTCGGTTCCATCCCGGTTCGGGTGAGCCCCGATCAACCCGACCCGATGACCGTGCTGACCGTCGGGAGAATGAGACGCAGGCGGATACCTCGCGTCCTGACCACACTGGCCCGGAGAGGCGATCTCGGCACCATCCCCGAATGGACCGTGGCCCGGAACGTCAAGAGCATGAGGCTGAAGGCCGACCCAGCGGTGGCGGCCCAGGCAGATGGTGAGTCTCTTGGGATGGTGGATGGGGCACACCTCGAGTGGGCACCTGACACCATCCAGGTCATCGCCGGCCAAAGCCCAATCAGCCTTCTGCCTGAAACACCTTGATGTGGGGGAAGGGGATCTCTATGCCCTCGGCGTCGAACCGCTTCTTTATCCGCCCGAGGGCCTCTCGTCTCACCGCCCAGCGCTCGTCGGCTTGGGTGGTGAGACGGGCACGGAGTATCACCGCCGAATCAGCGAGCTCCTCGACCCCGAGCAGCTCAGGTGGTTCGATGATGCGCTCGGTCCACGCCGGGTCGTCCGCGAGCGCCTGCAACACGTCTAGCAAGACTTCCATCGCCCGGTCGAGATCGGCCCCATATGCGATGCCCACGTCGATCACCGGCTGGGCGTACAAACTGGTGAAGTTCGAGGTCACTGTGATCTGCCCGTTGGGGACATAATGGACGTTGCCTTCGAGATCTCGTAGCACCGTCACCCTGAACTGGATGTCCTGCACCGTCCCGCTGGTGCCGGCGATGGTCACGGTGTCCCCAATGTGGTACTGATCCTCGGCCAGGATGAAGAAACCGGCGAGGAGATCTTTGACCACATCCTGGGCGCCGAAGCCGATGGCGGCGGCGGCAACCGTGCCAACGGCTATGAACGGGGACAGACCAAAACCCCAAAGGTCGAGGATCATCAGCAGGGCAAGGACGAATACCACCACCAGGATCACCCTGCGAACCATCACCCACAGCGTCGCCACCCGCGATGCCGAGCCTGGTGACCGGCTCTGCAGCCTGGCCACGAAGCGGCCCCCCAGCTTGATCAGACCCACATAGATCAGCAGTGTCACACCGACGATGATCGCCGAGGTGATCCAGAGGCTGGTCGCTGCTTCCACTATCCGAGGCGAGGGTAGTTAGGTGGTCCGTCTCTCCAAATGATCCACCGCCAGCGCCAAGTCGGCGATAGCCGCGGTGGCCCGGCTACGGGCCGCGAACAGGTCTCGCATCGGGTTGCCCACCCTCAGGTCCAGCGCGGCATACATGTCGTCAGTGGCCTTTTGCGTGTCTTCTGGCGAGACGTCGGCTCGTCCCCGGAGACGTGCCCACCAGGGTGAGGGCTCGACGGCCCCGGCTGCGGATGTGATGAGGACATCGCCGGCACACTCCAGGACCAGGGCGGGCACCTGCTCTGCCAGCTCACGCAGACGATCGGCCGTCTCGCCATCCACCTCATCGGCAAGCCCCGTCACGAATCGCGCCAGGTCGTGACCGGCGTCGGCAACCCTGCCCTCCAGGGCGAGGCTCACCTTCTTCACCAGCTCCACCTCCCATCGCCGCTCGAACTCGACCGCACGAGCACCCGACGACGAGGAAACCAACTGTGAGGCCACCGCTGCCAGATCGGTCAACAGCTTCCGGTGCACTTGCCCGGCCTGGTTCCGACTCCGCTCGAGGCGCTCCACAACCTGGTCGACCCCGATCGGTGGCCCTGCCCTCGGCTGAGCCGCCGTGACGATGATCTCCGGCTCGGCGATCCCGTCCTCGAGCAACGCCTCGACCAAGTCCTCGATCACGACCGGAACATCGTGGGCGTCGATCCGATCGATCTGGTTGAGGACGAAGACGAACTGGCGCTGGTAGGCAGCAACTGGAGCGATCGAGCCACGGTGGAGAGAGGCGTCGCGGTACTTCTCGGGGTCGGTGACCCAAACGATCATGTCGACTCGGGGAATCAACCGCGCTGTCTGATGACGATGGTCTACTTCGACACTGTCGTTGTCGGGGAGATCGATGAGGCACAACCATGGGGGCCCGTCGTGGTCGACGCGCTCCTCGACGCCCAAGACGTCGAGGTAGCCATCGAGGGCAGCTCGGGACGGGCGAGGGACACAGGCCAATGGACCGACGGTCGACGGGCGTAGACCCCCGGTCAACGCGAGCTCATCGCCGACAATCGCGTTGAGCAGACTCGACTTGCCGGATCCGGTGCCACCGGCAAGAGCCACCACTACCACGGACTCGGGGTAACAGAGCCGGACACGAGCCTCGTCTGCCAGCCGGGAGACCGACTCGAGACTCGAGAGGGAAACGACGCCTTTGGATTCGGCTATGGCGACGTCGACCTTGTCGAGAAGGCCTACCAGCGCATCACGCATGCGCTGTCTGTGACCGCGCCTTCGTCACCAAAGGCGAGAGCCGATCGCTGGCACGGCCAATACACGCGTCACACATGCGCTAGAGACGACCTCGCGACCACTGCCGAATGCGATACCTTGGCTCGGTATATCCAGTCGTCGGCGGACACGACTATCCCCAGTCGCGACGTCACCTGGTACTCCGCGCTGTTATAGATCGGAACCAGGTGGACGGCGAGCCGTTGCCGGGCGTAACTCACCACCTCGGCGAGATTTCCGGGCCCTTTGAGCAGTGCGAGAACGTCTTCCAGCTTCGGGTCATGACTCTCGACACAAAAGCGGGCCAACAACAACGAAGCGAGCGATGGATCGATTGCCCCCCGGATAATTGGCATGTCGTCCAGGTCGTGGTGCCAGGCGCCCACGGCCCCTCCCACCGCGGTATGGGTGTCGGTGGGCACCCTCGTGTTCTCGTCGTCGCCCCTCAGGCTCTCGCTGCCCAACTGCAAACGGATATCGGTGTCGATCGCACCAGCCAACGAAGCATCGACCAGAGTGTGGCTCCTGGCTATGGCGAGAGCAGGGGGCAGGCGTCTCCGCACCATCCCTTTGGTTCGCCACATCCTCGCGGCAAGGGCGGTGAGCGGACCGAGGTCCAATGCCCCACCCGGATTCGGGCGAAGCCTTGAGCTGATGCGATCGATGTCGACCTTCAGCTCGTTCTTGACCTGTGAAGTCAGGTCGATGCTTATGGTTGCGGTCTCACTGACTTCGGCGAGCACCTCACCCGCTCGAGCCAGCATCGACTGTAGAACCGATTCCACGGCGTGCGCAGTGCCCTCCCGACGTTCTTCGACCACCTTCACCAGCCTGTCTCTCAGCTCCTGGATCACGATCAAGGGAACCGATTGCGCTCCCCGAGCCATGTTGTGCTCGTGGACTGCAACCACCGGTGCCACCAGTCCCTCGGCCCGCAGCCGGGAGCTGTAGTCGGCGAGAGCTCCCGAGGTGGTGCTCCTGATCCGATTCAGGACGTTGATGACAGGGACCCCTTTGGAGTGGGCCCTGCGCAGCACTTCCCACGGCACCAGGTCGGCATATCGAGCTGCCGAAGTCACGTAGACGACCACGTCGGCGTTGTCGATCATCGTCTCGGCTATCGCCCGGTGCTCGATCGAGGTGGAGTCGATGTCGGGCGTGTCGACCAGGGTCAGCTCCTCGAGGATCGGGGCTCGACCGGTCACCACCTGGCACTCGACCCCGCCGATGGTGCCGTATCCGCCGGCGTGGGCGTCGTGGGCGAGCACGAGGGGCGACCTCGTAGTCGGGCGCAGCGGGCCCGCGACGCTGTGTTCGCCGCCGGCCACAGAATTCAAGAGAGTCGACTTGCCCACTCCGGTGGGACCGGCGAACACCACTGTGATCGGCATTGAAGGGTGCTCGATCCTGGGGATGAGATATCCATGGATCGTTCGAACGATCCAGTCCCGAGTGTCTTCGAGCCGGCCCCCGTCGGCGTCGGATATGGTCAGCATCTCGAGTGAGCTCGCCAGACGGGCGAGATCACTGGCGAGATCGTCGATTCTCGGCTCGGTCGCCATGGTGGAGAGTGTGCCACGGCGCCGCATGGAGTTGGTGTCAGCCAGTCCAGCCGCCTTCCGGTCGATCGAACCATATGTGAACCTGCCCGGTGCCGGTGGCGTTTTCGTAGTCGGAGAACAGCTCGCCCCGCGCCTGGCATTCGCGTCCGCCGATGGCGCCCAACATCATCAGATAGTGCCCGAATGCCCCCTCAGGCGAGTGTTCGAAGTAGCCCCCCATCGTATCCACGATCCGGGCGTGATCACCAGCCTTCATCCACTCCAGTCTCTCCTCATCGGCGGCTCGGGCCTCCGGTGTGAATATGTGGATCGGATCTGACGCCTCATGCTTTGCGATCTGCTTCAACGGCCAGAAGGTGTGGCTCATCCCACCTGAGGCAAGGATCACCGCACGTCGATCGAGGCGAGCAATGGCTTCACCGATCGCCTCGCCCATCGTCATGAAGTCGTCTGTCTCCCCGGTCTGGACGACAGAGACCGACATCACCTTCTCGTCTTTGTGCAGGTAATGGAGAAGGTTGATGGTGGCGTAGTAGACAGGGAGAAAGTCATCCTCGGAAGCGTGGGTCGGCGTGCCCAACTCGGTTCCAAGGGTGGCGGCCAACTTGGCCAGTTCGGGGTCTCCCGGATAGTCGTATGGGATCTGCGCCATGCCACGTGGCAACTCCGAAGAAGTGAAGACCCCCTGACGACGTGTCTGTGCGGCGAGTAGATGCTCGACGGTCGAGAACCAATGCGAGTCGATGATGACGATCGTGTCCGGCTCGAGACGATCGAATACCTCCTTGCGCAAGCGGACCAAGCCGGGGACGAGGCTAATTTCCTTGCCGTCGTTGATCTCGCGCCGAGAGGCCGCGTCGAACATGATGGTGGGAGCGTGACTGATCAGTCCTGCGCCGACGATCTCACCCATCGTGCCCTCCTCTCAGAGCTCGTTAGCCACCGAACGACAGCCTATCCCGAATAGGCCCACTCTGCGACGAGTGACTTTCCCATGGCGGCGGGCCTCCCCTCTCACTCCGCGATCAGTGGCACGCCGTCGGCAGTGGCCGTCACCCGGCGTAAGAGACGTGCCAGCTCGCGTCGTTCGTCGTGGTCGAGGTCGGCGGTGAACTTCGCTTCGTACCTGTTGAACTCCGGGAACACGGCCTCGATCGTCTGCCGACCCTCGTCGAGCAAGGTCACCCAGACCCTTCTCCCATCCTCGAGGTGCCGTGATCTCTCGACGAGACCGGTCTTCTCCAATGTGGTGAGCATCCCGGACAACGTGCCCTTGGCCAGACCGCAGTCTTCGGCGAGTTGACCCGTCTCCCGATCACCCCATACCCAGAGCACGAACAGGATGGTGAAGCCACCCCAGCTCAAGCCAAAGGGGGTCAAGACCTCTCGCTCCATGCGGTTGCGGACCGCGTTGGCAGCCCGATAGATGTTCGACACCGCGAGCAGGGCTTCGAAGTCGAAAGGTCTGTCCCCGAGGCGATTCTGGATATCGCGCTCCGCTTCGAGGATCACGTCGTCGTCGTGGTCGTATAGGGGTCGTGGCATGTCGGGACGTCGTCCAGTTTATCCTTTCGCTTGCTAACGATCCCCACCATGCCCTCAACCCGAGTCGAGATCCTCGACGCCGCCGTGTCGCCAGACCATTTCATCGGAGGCAAACGCGTCCCCTCTGACACCACCTTCGAGGTTCGCTCACCCCTCGAATGGGATTGGCTCCTGGCCCACGTTGCCCGGGGTGACGCCCTCACCGCCGACCAAGCCGTCACCGCGGCGGCGGACGCCTTCCCGGCGTGGGCGGCCCTGAGCCCCAGACAGCGGGAAGAGCCGCTCAATCGTCTCGCCGACCTGATCGACGAGAACATCGCGATGATCGCCGGCATCGAATGCGTCGACATGGCGATGCTCCTGGAGAGCTTGGAAGCGCGGGTCATCCACCGCGGAGCCGAGAACTTCAGGAACTACGCCGACCTGGCCGCCGGCTACGACGGGCGCAGATGGTCCTCTAGAGGGACCGACAACCAAGTCCAGCGCATGGCGGCGGGGCCTGCGGTGATCATCACACCGTGGAACGCCCCCTGGCTGCTGTCCACCTGGAAGGTGGCCCCGGCTCTCGCCGCAGGCAATACCGTGATCCTCAAACCGGCCGAATGGGCACCGCTCTCGGCTTCCATCCTCGCCGACCTCGCTCTGGAAGCCGGTATCCCCCCCGGCGTGCTCAACATCGTGCAGGGGTTCGGCGACGAAGTCGGTGCCGCTCTGGTCTCGGATCGACGGGTGCGTCGAATCTCATTCACCGGCTCGCCGGAGACGGCGCGCCACATCGGGGTCACCGCTGCCCGCAACATCGTCCCCTTCACCGCCGAGCTGGGTGGCAAGGGCCCGCTGGTGGTGTTCGCCGACTCCGATCTCGAAGCCGCCGCCCATAAAGCCGCCGGTCAGTACGACGACTCGGGCCAGGTGTGCCTTGCCGGAACCCGTCTCATAGTCGAGGAAAGTGTCTCGGCTGACTTCCTCGAGTTGTTCAACACCCGTACCGACGCCCACGTGCTCGGCGACAGCCGTGACCCGCGCACCACGATCAGCCCGATGATCCATCCCGATCATCTGGCCCGGGTCGAGGGCTTCGTCGAGCGGGCCCGGGATCACGGTGACCGCGTGATGCGGGGCGGTGAGCGATGGAAACAAGACGGCCTGTGGTACCTGCCGACCCTGATCGAGCCGCTGGACAACTCCTCTGAGATCGTCCAGCGCGAGGTGTTCGGCCCCGTCCTCACCTATCAGACCTTCGCCGACGAGCAAGAGGCGATCGACCTGGCCAACTCCACTCAATACGGTCTGTCCGGGATCGTCTACACCGGTAGTCAGGAGCGGGCGGAACGGGTGGGCCGTCGGATCCGGGCGGGGACGATCTGGGTCAACACCTTCCTGGTCCGCGATCTCACCGCACCCTTCGGCGGCTGCGGGATCTCCGGCATCGGGCGCGAGGGCGGTGACTACGCCCTCGACTTCCACAGCGACCTGAAAACACTCCAAATCAGCCAGGGAACGGTGGGTTAGGACCGGCCTACCTGAGGTACCTGCGCCGTTTCTCCCCCCAGCGAACGAAGTGAGCGTTGGGGAGAGAACCCCGAAGGGGGGTGGGGGGTCATGGGGGGAGTACCGGCGGAGCCGGGGAGGGGGAACTCCTGGCGCTGGGTGGACAAAGAAGAAGGAAGTACGTCGACTTCGATCAAGGGTATGGAATCTGTCGGTGGGGGCCTGTAGCGTAGCGAACATATGTTCGATAGCTGGAGAGACTACGAAGAGAGCTCGGGAACCGGGACCGTCGCCACGATTCCGGAGTTGGGCAAACCCCACCGTCTTCCGTCGGGTCTGACAGAGATGGAACCCGGTGTCGATCTGGGATCGGCTCTGGCCCGGATCAACCGGCGCCGCGTCAGCGGGCCAGATCAGGTGATCGTGATGCAAGCCTGGAGCCGGCAGGTGGCCCATGCCCAGGCCGAGCTCTACGCCTCCATGGTCGCGGTCGCTGAGGCAGAAGCCGAGGTGGCCGGCCCCGACGACGACCTGGCCGACATCCACGATCTCGCCGCTTCGGAGATCCAGGCGGCGCTCTCTTGGACCAGGCGTGCCGCCGAGTTTCAACTCGGGTTCGCCCAAGACTTGGTTGCCCGCTATCCCCGGGTTTGGGCCGCCTTGCACCGGGGTCTGATCGACCTGCCCAGGCACGGGTCATCATCGACCAGACCTCTCATCTCGACCAGGAGACGGCCCGGCAGGTCGCCGACATCGCCCTGGAGCGAGCGGGCACTCAGACCACTGGCCAGCTCCGGGCGCGGATTCAGAGGCTGGTGATAGCCGTCGCCCCGGATTCGGCCCGGGAACGCTACGAGGTCATATTGCTAGACCGGCGGGTGGTGATCGAGGCCACCGAGGCCGGCACCGCCAATCTGTTTGGCATGGATCTCCCCACCGCCGACACCAATGCGGCGATGCGAAGGATCAACCGGCTCGCCCGATCCGCGAAGACGGCCGACGACCATCGCACCCTCGACCAAATCAGGGCCGACATCCTGCTCGACCTCCTCAACGGACGCGAGCCGAGCCAGAAGCATGGTGCTGGTGCCGTGGTCGACATCAGAGTCGACCTCACCACCCTGGCCGGGCCTGACGACAACCCGGCCGAGATACCTGGTTGGGGACCGGTGATCGCCGACGTCGCCCGTCAGGTCGTGGAAGAGCAGGACAAGGCAGAGTGGAGGATAACGGTCACCGATGGCGACACCGGCCGGCCCATCCACGTCGGTACCACCCGGAGACGGCCCACCACCATTCAGAGACGCAAAGTCGAGGCCGCCGCGCTCACGTGTGTCTTTCCCGGCTGCCGGATGCCCGCCCGAGACTGTGACATCGATCACCGCAAGGCCTGGACCGACGGCGGCCCTACCCAAGAACACAACCTCGTACCGCTATGCCGACACCACCACCGGCTGAAGCACCGCGCCTGGAGGTTGGAGAAACTGGTAGTCGGTGAATACCTCTGGACCAGCCCGCTCGGCCTCACCTATTTCGTGGAGGCGCAGCCACCGTAAGACGAGCCCTTTGGGTTCTTCCCTGCGACGGGCCCCACTCTTCTACCAAGTTGTGGCGATGTACTTGAGCTCCAGGAACTCTTCTATCCCCTCGTGACTTCCCTCACGACCGATGCCTGACTGCTTGACCCCACCAAAGGGAGCAGCCGGATCGGACACCAGCCCGCGGTTCAAACCGACCATTCCCGACTCGATGGCCTCGGCGGTGCGCAGACCACGAGCCAGATCGTCGGTGTAGACGTAGCTGATCAGACCATGCACCGTGTCGTTGGCCATGGCGATGGCCTCGTCGTCGCTGTCGAAGCTGACCACCGGGGCCACCGGGCCGAAGATCTCCTGATCGAGGATGGTCGCATCAGGCGAGACTCCGGAGAGGACGGTCGGCTCATAGAAGAAGCCACGCCGATCAGGGACCGACGCCCCTATTGCCACACCTGCTCCCGAATCGACGGCAGCCTGCACCAGTTGCGCGATGTCATCACGTGACTTCTCATTGATCATCGGGCCTACCTGGGTGGTCCGGTCGATCCCCGGGCCCACTTTCATCGCTCCCATGGCACCGGCGAGCATCGAGGTGAACTCCTCGACCACCGAGGCGTGCACCAGGAACCGATTGGCCGCGGTGCAGGCCTCTCCCGCGTTGCGCATCTTGGCCACCATCGCCCCTTCCAAGGCGGCATCGAGATTGGCATCCTCGAAGACGATGAACGGCGCGTTGCCGCCCAATTCCATCGAGACGTTGAGCACCTGGTCGGCGGCCACCTTGAGCAGGGTCTGGCCCACTTCGGTGGAACCGGTGAATGACAGCTTGCGAACCCGGGGGTCGTGGAGCATCCGCTCGACCACACCCGACGAGCCTTTAGCCACGACCACATTGACCACACCCGCCGGCAGCCCCGCCTCTTCCATGAGATGGACCACGGCCAGGGTGGTGAGAGGCGTGTCTGACGCCGGCTTGACGATCGCGGTGCAGCCTGCGGCGAGGGCGGGCCCGATCTTTCGGGTGGCCATCGCCGCCGGGAAGTTCCAGGGCGTGATCATCACGCTCACCCCGACCGGCTGACGCACCGTGATTATCCGTTTGTCGCCACCAGGGGCCAAGCGGACCTCACCCCCGATCCGCGACGCCTCCTCGGAGAACCATCTGAAGAACTCGGCGGCGTAGCGGACCTCGCCCAGCGCGTCGGGATAGGCCTTGCCGTTCTCGAGCACGATCAGCTCGGCCAGGTCCTCTTCCCGGGCACGCATCGCCTCGAAGGTCCGTCGCAGGATCTCGCCGCGCTCTCGGGGCGGGGTAGCACCCCACGGAGTCAATGCCTCGTAGGCCGCGGCCACCGCGTCGTCGGCATCGCTCGCCTCGGCCAGACCGATGTCGACCAGCACATCCTCGGTGGCAGGGTCGACCACCGCCAGCTCACCCGCCCCGTGCGACCAGGACCCACCGATGTAGGGACCGGTCTTCCCCCTCTCCTTGAGCTCGTCGAGGATCGCTGTCATCTGCTCTCAACCTCCCTTGGCATCGTTCGTCGCAGTGTGGTGCCGCCGTTCCATGAAACACCAACACGGTGGTAGTAGCCCCCGATGATCTCCTGCGGCGCCAGTAGCGACAACTCCTCATTGGGCGAATCGAAGAGCTCCAACTCCGCCTCACCGGCCCACACATCACCGAGCTCGCCGTCGTAGCCACGCATGGTCACCAACTCGTCGAGGGCTTGTGTGCCATCCGATTCGATGGACGGCCACACCCGGTTGTGCAACATCGGGTGACCGTTGACAAAACCCGGCGTGTCTACCGGGCCGGTCAGGCTGAACAGCGCCTGTGCCACGCGCCGGTCTGCCGCGACCAGGGTGGCGCCGAATCTGGCACCGGTCTCTAGTCTCGGCCCGGCCCGACCGACGGTGATCGGCCGGGTCATCCAGATGCTGCCGAGCTTCTTGGGGTATCCCTGGTGGTAACCGCGAACCAGGGCAAAGTCCTTGTCCACCCAGATGTAGACGCAACGGCTCCAGGTCTCCCCCTCCCACTGGCAACGGACCACTGCGAAACACTCCTTGTACTGAGCCCGCACCGGGTCGAGGATCTCCTCGAAGTCATCACCGCAGCTCTGCCAGTCGGCCCAGATCAGGGCAACAGCACCGGGGTCCTCAGGGGCGAGATCGACACCATCGGGAAGCAGCTCCTCGACTCGGGCCGGGTCGGTTCGGTACTCGACCGTGAGCATCTCCCCCGAGTAGTGCCACGGAGGCGGCGGCAGCAATGAGGATCGTCCACTCGGGGTGCGGGGGAATAGGAATCCTGACATCAAATGGTCTGCATGGTGTAGATCGCATGATCGTAGATGCCCCCGATCCGAGGTGGGCGAAGCCACCCGAGCGGGCTACCTTGAACCTGATGTCGCCATCGCTCGAACCGGGCCACCAGGAACGCGCCGAACTGGCCGAGACCGTCCTGGCGGTTCTCCAGGATTGGTTCGATAGGGCAGACACCATGCCGGCCTCCGGCATCGCTCTCGACGAGGCGCTGGCCGCACGGCTGATGAACCCGCCGTCGGACGATGGCCGTGACCTCGACGCCATCCTCTCCGATCTCGAAGAAGCCGGTCGCTCCGGTGTCTATCACCCGTCGGGCGGTCATCTCTCCTACATCCCCAACGCCGGTCTCTACACCGCGGCCCTGGCCGATTTCCTCGCCGCCGGCCTCAACCGGTACACCGGGGTCTCGCACGCGGCGCCCGGGATGAGCGTCATCGAGCATGGGATGGTGCGATGGATGACCACCCTCTTCGGGCTAGGGGGGTCGGCGTCGGGGGTGCTCCTCTCCGGTGGCTCGATGGCCAACTTCACCGGCGTTGTGGCTGCCCGCACCGCTCGACTCGGGGACGAATTCGGCAATGGTGTCATATATGTGACCCCCCACACCCATCACTCGGTTGAGAAAGCGGCCCGAATCGCCGGCTTCCGCAAGGACCAAGTCCGAATCGTGACCGTGGACGCCGATCTGAGGATGGAGCCCGACTCCCTCCGTGCCGCCATCGCGGCGGATCGTGCTGCCGGCCTCAACCCATTTCTGGTGGTCGGCTCGGCCGGGACCACCGACACCGGGACGGTGGACCCGCTGCAGTCGCTGGCAAGGATCGTGGCCGATGAGGGCCTCTGGCTCCATGTCGACGCCGCGTACGGTGGCTTTTTCCAACTCACCGAGCGGGGCCGGGCGGCCATCGCCGGCATCGAGCTGGCCGACTCGATCGCCATCGACCCGCACAAAGGGTTGTCCATCCCCTTCGGCGTCGGGGCCTTGCTGGTCCGCGACGAGGGACATCTCATCGACGCCAATCAAGGAAGAGGCGCCTATCTGCTCGAGGATGACCACTATTCAGGGATCCGCGACATCGCATCCCTCGGGCCGGAGTTGAGCCGCCCGTTCCGCGCCCTCCAGATGTGGCTTCCCCTGCACCTCCACGGTGTGGCCCCGTTTCGAGAAGCGCTGGATTCGAGTCTCGACCTAGCCGCGTATGCATACCGACGTCTGTCGGGCATCGACGGGTTGCAGACCCCGTGGCAACCCGACCTGTCCATCGTCGCCTTCCGCTTCGACGACGACGAACTCGGCCATCGTGCCCTGGAGGCGGTGAACCAAAATCGAGTGGTTCACGTCTCACCGACCACGATCGAAGACCGGTTCGTGCTCCGCTTCGCCATCCTCAATCGAAGGACGACACAGGATCACATCGATCATGCCATCGACATCATCGAGAAGACCCTGATCGGCTGAGGCCGATCACGCGATCTACATCATCGAGAAGACCCTGGGCCGACGCCGAATGGCACTTTGTCAAGATCGGCGCCCTCGATCCTGGCAGTGGGAAGGGTGAGAGTGAACACGGTCCAACCGTCACGCTGTTGATGGGTCAGCTCGCCGCCCATCAGGTCCGCCAACTGGCTGGAGACACTCAACCCGAGACCGAGCGACTCGGTCAGGCCAACATCCGAGCCCGAGTGCTGGTACGGCTCGAACAGCCGATCCAGGATCGACGCGGGAACCCCGGACCCGTCGTCCCGGACCTCGAGGTATAGCCACTCCCCCTGATCGAGGATCTCGATCTCGATGTGGGTACCGCCGTACCTCCTCGCGTTCTCTACGAGGTTGCGCAGGATCTGACGGGCCCGGTTCGGATCGCCCACCGCGATATCAGGACCGCCATCGCCCGGGACGACAGTGATCCGATCCGCCAGCCCTGAGCCTTGCACCACAGCGTGAACCGCGTCCCGCATGGAGATGCTGGCACGGGTCACCACCACCTGGCCGATCTCACCCCGGGCGGCCACCAGGAGATCGTCGATGATGTGGGCGAGGTCGGTCGCCTCTTCCGTGATCGCCTTCATCATCGCGACCCGCTCGAGGTCGGAGAGCTCTTCGCCGTCCCTGAGGATCTCGGCGAACCCGAGCACGGCAGTGAGTGGCGTTCGCAGCTCGTGGCTCACCGCGGCGATGAAACGCACCTTGGCGTCGGTGGTCTGGTGTGCCGCGGCCAGGGTCGCCGCCGACTCGATCCGTTGTCGCACGAGAAACACCAACAGGGCCGCAAGGACAGTCGTGAGGAGCCCGAGCGCGAGGACGATGTAAGCTCCGCCTCGCGCCGCACCAAATGGAGAATCAGGGGTGGCGGTGACGGTTATCACCCACGTTCGATCGCCAAAGCCGAGCTGCGCCGCGTTTCCGGGGATATCCATGGCTTCGGAGGTGAGCTCAGCGACATCCCAATCCACATAAGGTCTGACGCCTGCCGGGATGCGAGCCTCGAGAAGCTGGCTGAAGTCCAACAGGGCGACGACCAGAGCGACCGGTTCATCCGTCGATGGCTCGGTCACTGCACGGAGCATGACGAGAGTGTCACTGTCGTCCTGTCCGGGAAGCTGCAGGAACGAAGTCATCGCAACCTGCCCGGTGGCCATCGCAGACGAGAGCTCCGATGCGATCACCGGGAACGAGCCGAGGTCGAAGCCCATGAGTGGCCCCCACTCCGCCTGCGGGGAGACATGCTGGACCAGGTAGTACTGGGGCCGCGATCCGAGCTCAACCGGCGCCCCGGCACCGTCCATCTCAAATACCCTGACCGGGGAACCGGTTTGAGTCTGGAGAACCGCTTCCATGGCGGCAAAGTCAGCGGCATCGACCTCGATCACATACCCGATGCCGGCCATCCCTGATTCCAGGCCCACGTCGTTGGTGAACAGCCTGAACTCGGCAGGGGTGACGATCTCGCTGGCCCGGAACAGACCACTCAGCGATATCAGCTTGGCGTGGACCGTATCGAGTGCCACAGACATCGAATGAGACACGGCCTCCACTTGGGTGGCGAGACGCTGCTCGGCCTCATGGCCGGCATCGTTCCAGAGGGTGTAGAAGACCGCAGCAGTGAGCAGCAGACCGGCCAGCCCGACAGCGATCGGCAAACGGAGGGCGGGCGATCCGCGACGCTCTTCAACCGCAGGTCCCGGTGTGTCGAGGGAGCCGCGGAGAGTCATACTGTGAGTATCGGGATTCCGTCATCGATGCTTGAGATGCGGCGACCTTGTCAACGGGCCTCGAGCCGTCACGACGAGCTGTCACATATGTCACCGCCAAGGCCCCGGCCGGCCGAACGGATCTTCTAGGTTTGCCTCGAACGAGGAGAACTCATGGCTAAATCCGAGGATCCGGCCCCAGGTCAGGTGGCCGGCGGAATCGACGACCCGGTACGGCTTGGCACACCGGCCGGTCCCGACAACTACAACGAGGAAGGCCGGCTCAAGAAGAGGTTCTATGAGGCGGAGCTGATGCGTCTGCAAGAGGAGTTGGTCAAGCTCCAGTATTGGGTGGCCGAGGTGGGCCTGCGAGTCCTCATCATCTTCGAGGGCCGCGGCTCCGCCGGCAAGGGCGGCGTCATCAAACGGATCACCGAGCAGACCAGCCCCCGTCACGTGAAGCTGGTGGCCCTTCCCAAACCCACGGAAAGGGAACGAACTCAATGGTATTTTCAGCGATACGTGGCCCACTTGCCCGCCGCCGGCGAGATCGTCCTTTTCGACCGGAGCTGGTACAACCGCTCGAATGTGGAATGGGTCATGGGGTTCTGCACCGAGGCCGAGCACGAGGAGTTTCTTCGAAGTTGCCCCGAGTTCGAGCGGATGCTGGTTCGCTCGGGGATCAAGGTCCTCAAGTACTGGTTCTCGGTGAGTCGTGGCGAGCAGCGACGTCGGTTCGAGTCGAGGAATCAAGAGCCGCTGAAGCGGTGGAAACTGTCCGAGATGGACCTCGAGGAGCATCGTCTCTATTCGCGCTACTCGCAGGCCAAGGACATGACCTTCCAGTTCACCGACATCAAGCAATCGCCCTGGTACGTGGTCCCTTCGGACGACAAACGCAGCGCCCGACTCAACTGCATCAGCCACATCCTCTCGCAATTCGAATACGACGATGTCACACCCGACCCGGTGCAGCTCCCGGATGGCGAGGACCACGGGTACGTTCGGCCACCGATGTCCGAGCAGACCTTCGTCCCTCAGAGCTATTAGAGAGCAGAGGGACTTCTCGTTGGTGGGGGCGAAACCGATGACCCGGATGGCGCAGGGCCTCTTCGCCCCGCTTGCCCCCGGCTATGAGCGTTGGGCCAACCTGCTCAGCCTGGGGCAGGATGCCCGATGGCGGCGGAGGATGATCATCGGGCTCGGCGTGGAGCCGGGAGCCGAGATCCTCGACATCGCAGCCGGCACCGGCTTGATCACCCGAATGCTGAGAGACGGCGGGGCGACAGTGATCTCACTCGACCAAAGCGCCCACATGTTGAGCTCGGCCGTGGAGCGTGGCGCAACCGGAGTGCTGGCCACGGCGGAAGCCCTCCCCTTCCCTGACGCCACGTTCGATGCAGTCACCTTCGGGTACCTGCTCCGGTATGTCAGTGACGTCGAAGCTTGCTTGACCGAGATTGCACGCGTCCTCCGACCTGGGGCTCGGGCGGGCATGGTCGAGTTCGGGCGGCCGCGCGGCGTGTGGAGGCCACTGTGGTGGATATACACAAGAACCGTCTTGCCGGCGGGCGGGCTGTTGGCCGGGCGCGGCTGGTACCGGGTGGGACGCTTTCTCGGGCCGAGCATCGACCATTTCGCATCGCGCTACCCACCATTGCGACTCGCCGAGATCTGGAGGGCTGCCGGTTTCTCCGACGTGAAAGTGATGTCTCTCTCCCTCGGTGGCGGGCTGGTGGCGTGGGGTACCAAGCCATGAGCAACAGGCCGGCGTTCTATGCCCGCACCGGGTCGCCGTCCAGCGATCTCATCTCGCTCCTCCATGCCCCCTACACCCTCTGGCATCTGTCCTACGTGGTCATCGGGGCGGCACTCGCGCCAGAGCTCGATTGGCGGATCCTGACCGGGACCCTGATCGCCTTCGCCATCGGGCTCGGTGTCGGAGCCCACGCTCTCGACGAGGTCAAGAGCCGCCCCCTGGGCACCGGGCTCTCAGATCGCGCCCTCTGGGCCCTGGGCGTCGGCGCCATGATCGTGTCGGTGGTCATTGCAGGCATTGGCGCCTTCGAGGTGTCGCCCTGGGTGATCGTTTGGGCGGCGACCGGCGTGCTGCTCGCGGTTGGCTACGCCCTGGAGTGGCCCATCGTCCACACCGACACCGGTTTTGGCCTGGCCTGGGGCACGTTCCCGGTGGTGGTGGGCTACTGGGCGCAAACCGAGGACATCTCGCTCGCCTTGGTGATCGTGGCCGGAGCCGCGGCCTTGCTCAGTCTGGTGCAACGGGCACTGAGCACACCAGCCCGCTTTGTCAGACGACGCACCGACGAGTCGGTGGTCGATTTCGACGGGAATCGGCAATGGGATCGGGTGGAGCTACTGGCCACCTGGGAGAAGCCGTTGCGACTCCTGACTTGGACCATTGTCGCGCTGGCCGTCGGACTTCTATCGACCCACCTCTAGCGCCGGGCGACTAAGCAAGCGCCACATGCACCGGAAGATGCTTGATCCCGTTGATGAAATTGGAGCGAAGCCGGTCGGGAGCACCCACGATCTCCACGGCCGCCACTCGCTTCAACAGCTCTTCGAACACGACCCTCACCTCGAGCCGGGCCAACGACGCCCCAAGACACACATGACGACCGGTGCCGAAAGTGAGGTGGTCGTTGGGTTGTCGACGAATGTCAAAGCGGAGCGGCCCATCGAATACCTCCTCGTCGTAATTGGCCGACGGATACCACATCACGACCCGGTCGCCGGCGCTGATCCGGGTGCCGCGGATCTCCACTTCTTCGGTCGCCGTCCTTCGAAAGTGCATGGTCACCGCCGAGGCGCGGAGGATCTCCTCAGTTGCCGACACAGAGAGCCCGTCCGGGTTGTCCCGCAATTGCTCCATCTGATCCGGGTGATCGACCAAATAGGTGAGCCCATGGCTGATCGTGTGCCTTGTCGTCTCATTGCCGGCGACCATCAGCAGGGTGAAGAAGTTCTTGAACTCCAGGTCGGTGAGGGGCTGGCCGTCAGGCTCGGCGGTGAGGAGAACCGTGATGATGTCGTCCTCGGGGTGGTTTCGTCGCTCGATTGCGACCTCTTCGGCGTACCGGAACACCTCCAAGGCGGCAGGAGCCCTGAATGGCAGCAGCCGGTACTCCTCGGTGTCGACCTTGTCGATCACAACCGGGGTGTACTCAGGATCGGCGTTGGAGATCATTTGGTCACCCCAGGACACCAGCTTCCCGGCATCGGTCTCAGGAACCCCGAGCAGACGGCACAGCAACCGGATCGGCAACTCACGCGAGATCTCGGTGACGAAGTCGAAGTTCCCGAGCGGTAGCACCTGGTCGAGGACCTGCCCGGCCAGGATCCGGAACGCCGCTTCGTAGGTTGCCACGACCTTGGGGGTGAAACCGGGCTGCACCAGGCGTCGAAGCCGGGCATGTTCGGGCGGGTCGAACTCCATCATGGTCCGACGCGCTTCCAATTCGTCGGGAGCCATCTGCTCGATGCGAATCCCCCGGGAAGCAGTGAACCGGCCAAAGTCGCGGCTGACCATCGAGACGTCAGCGTGCCTGGTCAAGGCCCAGAACCCCTCGCCGTCCCCCTCCTCGACCCAGGCAACGGGTTGCTCCCGTCGCATCCGGGCAAACGTGGCGTGCGGCACCGCCCTCACGAAGGCGTCATGAGAGGTGAGGTCGGCGTTCTCTTCCCCGAGATCGGTGTGGAGTGTGGTCACGGCCATGAGATCGTTTGGAAGCGAACATAATCGAATCATGCGCCTGGGTAGCTTGGGAGCACGATGATCGAGCACCGGACAATCCTCCTCGACGGGGTCGCCACCGAGGTGACGCGGGAAGGCGAGACGCTGGTCGCCTCCGACGGACGCCGTGTGCCGGTTGCCGAGGCAGTCCATCTCCCCCCCGTCAACCCTTCGAAGATAATCGCGGTTCACCTCAACTACCGGAGCCGGGTGGAGGAGTTCATGACCCGGCTCCCGCCCGCTCCTACCTACTTCCACAAGCCGACCACGTCCCTCAACTCCCACACCGGGGACGTCGTTCGACCGCAAGGGTGCAGATTCCTCAACTTCGAAGGTGAGATAGCCATCGTGATCGGAGAAACCTGTCACGACATCGCGCCAAGCGAGGCAGAGACCTACATCGCCGGATACACCATCGCCAACGATTTCGGGCTCCACGACTTCCGCGACACCGATGCCGGCTCGATGCTCAGGGTGAAAGGCTCGGACACCCTGTGCCCGGCCGGGCCGGGTCTGGTCACCGAATGGGACTATCGCGACAAGTGGATCAGGACCTCGGTGAATGATGTCACCCGTCAGGAAGGGAACACCGGCGAGATGGAGTGGGATATGGCCTACCTGGTCGCCGACCTGGCGAGGACCATCACTCTGCTGCCCGGAGATCTCATCCTGAGTGGAACCCCTGCCGGGTCGAGGCCGGTCGAACCGGGTGACATCGTCACCGTCGAGGTGGAGGGTCTCGGGAGGCTGACCAATACGATCGTCGCGGGCCCTCCTGTGCGCACCGATGTGGGCGCCCAGCCAAGTGATTCAGAGGAGGTGGTCTCGACCGCGCTCGGGGGCGATTGGGAACTGCGCGGGATCCGCCCCCCACGCGGCCCCGGTGCCGAGCACTACCGGTCGGAACTCGATGCCTGAGACCGCGAGCCGGGTGCTCGCCCTGCTCCGCGGGGTCAACGTCGCGGGCCGATCGATGCTGTCCATGGCCGAGCTGAAGTCACAACTCGATGCTTCCGGGCTCCCGGACGTGCGTACTCATCTCAACTCGGGCAATCTCTTGCTTCTCCCCGGTTCGACCGACCCGAAGGAGCTCGCACGGCTGATCCAACAGGTGATCCGGGACCACTTCGACCTCCAGATCGGTGTCATCATCCGGACCCGGGAAGAGCTCGAAGACGTGGTCGCCAGCAACCCTCTGCTCGAGCCAGGAGTGACAGGAACGCAACTGCATGGGATATTCCTCGCCGAGACTCCCGATGAGAGACAGGTGGCAGACCTGGACCCCGACCGCTCACCTCCGGATCGGTTCGTGGTCTCCGGCAAGGAGATCTACGTGCACTATCCCCGGGGGTCGGGACGATCCAAGCTCAACCTCGACTATTTCGAGCGCACACTTGACGTGATCGGTACCGCGCGCAACTGGAACACCGTGACCAGGTTGTCGGAGATGCTCAACCGGTGGGAACCCGGGGTCTCAGGGCGTCGGTGATCTCTGCCAACCGCTCGGGCACCACCCGGTAGTGGACCCAACGCCCCCGGCGATCCCCGGCAATCAGACCGGCCTCACGCAGGATTCTGAGATGATGGGACACGGTCGGTTGCGCCAACCCGAGCGGGCCCTCCAACTCGCACCCGCACACTGACCCGCCTGGGGCGGCCGCCATCATCGACACGATCCTGAGCCGGGCCGGATCACCCAAAGCCGTCAGCAAGTCGGCGGTGTGAACCGCCTCATCGGCGTTGAGGACACCTTCGAACACCGGTGTGCAGCACTCCATAGACATTGACACTAGTCGATGTATCGACAATCATCAATACATCGAAGGTCATCGATCTGAAAGGAGAGCTCGTGACACTTCGCATAGACGACACCGGTGGCTGCTGCGGCGGCGGAGGCTGCGGCTGCTGCTGACCACTCGGACGCGGAGGCGCTTCTCAATCGAGGAGCGCCTCCGCCGACTGACCTTCCTCGCAATCGACCAGGATCGGGCAGAAATGGCACCAGGGC
>DASWKK010000178.1:0-1723 GCA_036396655.1 Acidimicrobiia bacterium | reverse complement strand
CACCTCCGCGCCTCGCCTGCGGAATGATTCGGCCACCGACCCGACGAGGCCACTCAATTCCACCTGCTTGCGCTCGATTGCGAGGCCACCGTCTTCGAGACGCGCGGCGACGATGAAGTCGTCGACCATTCGAGCCAGGTCTGCGGCCTCGGCATAGATGACACCCACGTACTCCCGGTCGATCATGGAGTCGAGTGGGCTGTCGAGTAGGACCTCGGAGAACCCGCTTATGCCGGTCAAGGGGGTGCGCATTTCATGGGACATGCCGGCAATGAACCGATCCTTGGCACGGCTGATCTCCCGCTCGGCTTCGAGCCGGGAGTCGAGGCGCATCTCCGCCGCTCGCAGCTGAGCGGATGCCCGTCTGCGGTAGGCGAGGATGGCGACTGCGGGGATGATCAGTATCACCAGGAGTCGGATCGCCCCGGAGGCGATGTCCGCCACCCGGTCGCTGCTGGCAATGCTCTCCTCCAGGTCGCCGATTCTCCCGATTAGGAGAGGGGCGAGGCTGCGGTACGACATGTCGATCCGGTCCACGTCCGGAGGTTCGGTCCCGAGGGCACCGAGCAACGACGTCAGCTCGGCTGCGATGCTTGGAGGAGCATCGAGGGCGAGGTCTTCCAGTGCCCCGGTTGTCGCTTTGAGCTCGTCGGTGGCCACCGCCACGGCTTCGGTTGAGGCCAGCCCGCGGTCGGCCAGGTCGATGAACAGCGCTGCTTGGCCTGCGGCGGCTCGCGCCAGGGCCGCAGTGCCGAGCGCAGCGTTGGACCAGTGCAGCTGTTCCGCGTTTCGTGCTATCCGAGAGGCCGTCGTGACATTGGTGAACAGGACGGTGATGGTGATCAATGCCGCAGACACGGCGAGCGACACCAGAAGGATCGTGTTTCTACCCGCTGGTTTTCTCACGTGAATGAATCGGTGAGAACGGCCAATATCTGAAGGGCGCAGGCCAATGCCTGATGGGTCGTTTTACTCACCCCACGCCGTCGCCGCCGAATGTCGATACCTCTCGACGGTGAGGACCGAAAGGGCGGCAGTCGCCATGATCCCAGCGCCGATGAGCGACAGTCGGGTGAACCGGCCGGCGCCAAGTGCCAGCCCGCCAACCACAGGGCCGAACACCCGACCCACGGCCATCGCAGCCTGGGCGTCCCCGACTCGCTCGGCGGCTGTGAGCGATCGAGCAACGAGAAGCCTGAAGACGGCAGGGACTCCCATCCAGAACGAATAGCCCCAGATGGCCATGGCGACGAAGAACACCCATCCCGACGTGACCAAGCCGATCGCCAACGCCGAGACCGCGGTCCCGGTCAGCCACAGGCCGGCGCGACCTGTTCGTGGCTCTCGGCGAGTTGCCACCACACCGGCTACGGCGTTGAGGCTGAATGCCCAGGCGATTGTGGTGGGTGACAGGCCCTGTATCTCGATACCGGAGGCGCCGGTGAAGATGAACACCGAGGAGCCCCCGAGCGTGAGGATCAGCAAGGCCATGAGAAGGAGTCGATTGCTTCGTGACCCGCTCACGGTGCGCCCGACCCGGGGAAGCTCGCCAAACCCGACGGGGAAGGCGATCGCGGTAAGGGAGAGGATGGCGAGAGCCACGAAGACCATTGGATACCCACCGGCTTCGATCAGCCAGCCCAAACCCGGGGAGGCGATCGCGGCCGTGAGGGGTGCGATCGCGGCCACATCGCCCAATCCTCGTGGGAATCGGGTGGCATCG
>DASWKK010000177.1:0-9496 GCA_036396655.1 Acidimicrobiia bacterium | reverse complement strand
TCTCGCTTCTCGTGGGTGACCACGAAGACTGGGGTGTGGAAAGGTGCCTCTTCTGGCCAAGCTTGCTCGCCAGCGTCGAACATCCGCTTCCCCATGATCGAGACACCGGTTCGCTTGAATGTCGCCTCGGCCAGGTCGTTGTCCGTCCCGGTCTCGCCACCCTCCCCGAGGTGCAGGTTCTCCCTGAAGAATTTCAAGGGAAACATCCACGCCTGGAGGCTCATCCATTTGTTCATCCAGTCCTTGTATTCGGGATCGTGGAAGTGGTCCATGTCCATGCCCTCCGGGGCCATGTATCCGTCCAGCGACATGGACACGTGCACGAAGACTTTCTGATCTTCACTCATTGGGTCTCTCCGATCTGCCGGCCACGTATGTGGCAAGGCTGTCGAGGGTCTGATTGGCTCCTTCGATGGCGCCGTACTCCTCGGCCGCCCGGTCACGCAGCGCTTTGGTCTTGAACTCGCTACGCAAGGTCACCCGAGTCGCATCGGTCCCTTCTTCGAAGATGAACGTTGAGGAGAACTGCTCGGGGTCGTCGGGCCCTTCGCCGTGACGTAATACGATCACCTCAGGGGGCCGGATCTCCATCCATTGGATCCAGTTCGGGTAGTCGGTTCCGTCTGGTCCATGCATGGTGAACTCCCAGACTCCGCCCTCCGAGAACTCGAAGGTGCGGGTTGTGGTGGTGAAACCATCTGGCCCCCACCAGCGGGACAGATGCCGGACCTCGGTGAATGCCTCGAACACCACGTCACGCGGCCCTTCGATGAGCCGGGAGACCATCAGCTCTCGATCCGACAGTGCAGTGTCGGGTGTCATCGCTCCTCCTCTCTCTGTCTCTTCTTCACGTACGTGTTGAGACGTTCGAGCGACTCGCTCCAGTACTCCTCGAATCCACCTGTCCAGCCGTGCACCGGCTCCAGGCCCCGCGCATCGAGCCCGTACCGGCGCTGCTTGCCTTCTGGATGGACACGGACGAGCCCGACCTCACGCAGAACCCTCAGATGCTTCGAGACGGCGGGCTGATTCATGCCCATCGCATCTGCGATGTCCGAGACAACCCGCTCACGTCCCTTGAGGAGTGTGAGGATCTCCCGTCGATGGGGCTCCGCGATCGCATTGAAGGCGTCAGCGGTAGTCCTGGCACGAGCCATGTCCGTGGATCATATGCCCATATAGGCAAATGTCAACTTCCAGAGATCTCCGAGGGGATGACCGGGCCAAGTCCGGCGTTCAATCGGTGTTTCTACTGGTCAGAATCTTGCTCCGCGGGTAGGACTCGAACCTACAACCAATGGATTAACAGTCATGCCCAAACAGTCCGTCCAGTCCCGCTCGGTGCCGTTCAGTACGGTCCTGTCTACCAATTCTGATCGGTCGTGCTGTCTGGTGATGTCCTGTCCGGCTACGTTCGGCTACACAATTGGCTACAGGTGCAGGCGCTTGCTGCGGGAAGCGAACGAACGGCTGTCGCCGTGCACACACCGTGCCTCAGCGACGCAGCTACCGATGCGGGCTCGACGACGCAAGGACAACGCGGGACGGCGACATCGAAGCCCTGCTCGAAGAATGGCAAGAGAACCTCGCTCTCCGCGTCGCCGGCGAAGCACAGGTACTCGATGTCGAAGTCGACAAGCTCCACGACGGAAAGGTCGAAGTGGCCACCGCGTCGCACACACCCAGATCCTCGCCCGCTGCCACACCATCCGCGACTCCGCAGGCGCCTCAGCTAAGGCTGAACGGCGGGTATCGGTCGGTGACCAGCAGGAACGCGTAGGCCTGTACTCGAAGGCTCCATCGGCCAACCCCTACCACGAAATCGAAGAGCCCCTGCGGATAGCGTCCGGTGAAGAGGATGGCGAACCAAGCGACTACCACACCGACGATGGCGACGACGTAAAGAACAGCGAGCACGATGTAGTGGGGAATCGCTAGTAGCCATTTCACAAGAGGAAGCCAACGGTTGAGGTCGCGCTCGACATCGGGGTAGTCGATCTCGAGGTGAACTGACTGCTCTTCAACGGTCGAGGGATACCGATCAGTAAGCAGGGCGAGATAGGCCCCGACCCGCGCACCAAAACGCGCTAACTCTCGGGCGAAGTCGAACCACCAGCGTGGGTACCGCACCCGGAAGAGAATCATCAGCATCGTCGCGACGAAGAGACCGCCGGTGATCCCCACCCCGCTTCTCGTCACCTCGGACACCGTCTCCCCAGCCTCGGTGATCACGGTCACGGTTTCGGTCGCTGTCGCTGACAGCAACGACACGATGATGACTATTGGAACGGCCCAGATCAGCCGGAAGAACGTCGTCACCCTGTCCAACTTCTCGGGATAGTCGATTTCCAGCCGGGCGGCATAAGACTCGGAAGGTGTAACCACGGTCCAGCTCCTTAGGTTGTGCGACGGTCGACCCTACCTACCAGAGCCGTCCTCGGTCCCCGCCACGCCTGCCTCACCCGAGCCGGCGACCCCTCTGACTGGCTCAAGCGCGCGCTCCGCGCTGAGATCGACCAGGACGCCTGGTCAACGCTCTACTCGACAGGAGCCGACCCTTCCCCAAGCGCGAGATCGGTCATGTCATCAACCACTACGGCGACGAAGTCCTCAAGGTCTGAGCCAGGGCCAGAAGGCGGATAGCCCTGGCCCACCTCGTTCCTTCACGCCAGCTTCGATTGGTTGTAGGCCGTCTGTCCGGAATAGTCCTGGTCCCCCATCGGGTCATCGAGGTCGATCTTGCCCATGGCCCCCGCCATCTTGAAGAGACATTCACCCGGACCTCTCGTCCGCCGCGTTCTTGAGAGAACCAGCGGACGGTGTAGTGAGCGCGGGTCGAGGCGCATGGTATGAACTGGCAGAGCGGGGCCTCCACAAGTTCGGCCACACCGCCAACTGGTCGCGATGGGTCGGCCGGTGACTTTGTCCTCTAGACGCCGCCCTGCTCCGGCTGGTATTTGTCGTCTGGAGCTCTCGGAGGAGGGTGATCGTGTTTGCTCACAAGACCACCGCTCGGATCATCGGCGTGCTTTTCGTCCCACGAGGCGATGAACAGACCGATGACTCAGCGGTCGCCTCGTGAGAAGACGAAATCCGCCCCAACCCGTGGTGGCGGTACTCCCCAACCAGGACTCGATCGTGGCGGGGTGAGAAAAGGAGAGAAGAATGGACTCGGATAGAAGGACAGCGATAGTCGTAGGAGCACTATTCATAGTTGCGACCGTTGCATCCATACTCGGTTCGATCGCTCTCGGCTCGGTGCTGGACGGATCGGGCTATCTAATCAACTTTGCTGCTAGTGAGAGCCAGGTCACATTGGCAGTGCTGCTTTTCCTGGTTGCCGCCTCATCTGCGTTTGCCACCGCGTTCTTACTGTTTCCGATACTCAGGAGACATTCCGAAGGTCTGGCCGCCGGGTACGTCGGAGTCAGGGGTTTCGAGAACGTGTTCTACGTCGCGGGCGCAGTCGGTCTTCTGATCATGTTGACTGTAAGCCAGAACAGCGTGGCCGGTTCTCCGGACCTTCCCCTCCTGGGTGACGCTCTACTGGCATTGCATGACTGGTCGGTCTTGATCGGGACGCTGATCTTCTTCGGTCTGGGGAGCTTGATTCTTAACTACGTGCTGTATCAGTCGAGCCTCGTTCCTCGATGGTTGTCGCTCTGGGGGATCGTCGGAGCTGTCTTGGTGTTCTCCTATGGGTTGCTCGGCATCTTCGGGGTGGACACCGGTCTGGGCTCCCCCTTCATGCTCCTGGCCATGCCGATAGCGCTGCAAGAGATGGTGTTCGCGGTCTGGCTCATCGCGAAAGGATTCAACCGGCCTGCAGTCCATTCGGACCAAACGGCTGAACAACGCGTCGCAGCGATGAACTGACGACAATCAAGACTCAGTGGGCCGGGTTGTGGTGATTTCGGGATCGGCGTGTCCACGAGGACGAAGAACAGACTGGACGGCGACCTTGAGAGCCGTTCCCAAAACTCCGCGACAGACCAACTGATCCCGAGCGATACCGCCCATATCTGACACCGTCGGTATCGGCACATCCTGCGCTGACAGGGTCGGGGGTCGGTTCAACCAGTGTGGACGATCTCGACGACAGGTGCCATGGCTTCTACCGCTGCAGTCTCCGTGGGCCATACGTCGCACCGGACTTCTTCAAGGCCGAGCTCGCCCAAAGAGAGGATGTGCTCGGCAATCTCTGCGGACGTGCCCGTCACAGGCTGTTCGAATTGGAATCCTTCGGCGTTGCCGATCCGGTTACGGAACGCTTCGGGCACAACGGTGTACAAATCGAAGGTCCGGACGAGCGTGGAGGGATCTCGTTCCTCCGCCTCACAAGCCTGTTCCAAGAGGTTGATGATGGGTCGCAGCCGAACCCTGATCTGTTCGAGTGTCTCGTCCCAGCCCCACCAGTTCCATGCGTCGCCGTATCTCGCGGCCAGCTGCAGCATCTTCGGGCCGCCTGCAGCGATGTTGATCGGTGGACCGTTCTGCCGAGGACCGCGCAACACCAATTCGGCCCGCTTGACCGAGTAGAACTCGCCTTCGAAATCGACCTCTCCGTTCTTGAGAAGGCCGTGGATGATCTGGATTGCCTCAGCGAACCGCGAGAACCGCTTGTCGGTCGGGATCCCGAAGGCCTCGTAGTCGGAGTCTGGGGTGTTCCCCGCTCCGATGCCGAGGACAAACCGCCCTCCAGATATCTCATCGATCGTCTCGGCTATCTTCGCCGTCATCGCTGGAGCGCGGTATGGGGAGTTGACGACTGACTGCCCCAGATTGATACGACTCGTCGTCGCCGCCACCGCGGCGGCGATGACTACCGATTCCCACACTCCATCCGTGGCCGCCTCACCCCGGTAGAGCAGAGCATCTTCAAACACGAACATGTCGAACCCAGCTGCTTCCGCCGCGGCTGCACGCTCGCTGATCGATTTCCAAGAAGGTGCGGGTGTGGCGCCACCCGGACGGCCGTGGAGCTGATTGATGAGCCCGAGTCGCATACCCCGACCCTAGATCTCGAGGCTCGGGTCACGCCACACATAACGATCAATCTTGGCGGGTACCGCACATCTAGCCGAGTGCCAGTAATCGGCACATATTGTGCGCCAGGACATCGTCGGTCCACCACTCCCAGTGAGATCCGGGGTCGGGGCTGTGGTTGCCGAGAAGACCTCATGGGCCACGTTTGGGCCACGAGAGATAGAGCGGAGATCCCAAAACGCGCGAAATCTCGCGAAACGACGAGAGGATGCGAGTCACCCGATTCCCCAGCTGGTATCAGGGCTTCTCGACGATCGCCGAGGTCAGAAGCTGGCTCCGCGGGTAGGACTCGAACCTACAACCAATGGATTAACAGTCCACTGCTCTACCAATTGAGCTACCGCGGAAGGGTGCCGACTGGCGATCAGAGGATACCAACACGAGGCTTGTACCCGGATCCCAGGCTCGCTCTGTGCCACCATTCGCGATCACCTTCGGAGGTCGGTCAATTGTCCACCGAAATCGGCTGGCTGGAAGTACTCGGATCACTCGCCCTTGTCGCCTTGAACGTTGGCATCTCACGGTGGAAGCAACTCGCCGTCGAAGGCTCGATCCTCTGGGCGGCTCTGCGCGCCGCGGTTCAGCTCTTGGCGGTTGGTCTCGCCTTCGATTTGATCTTCAACTCGAGCCTGGCTCTGGCCTGGGCTTGGCTCTGGGTCATCGGGATGACGACCATCTCCGCCGTCGTCGTGCGGCGCCGGGTGAAGGGCATCCCGCGCGTATTCGGCTACGGGCTCGCCGGTCTCGGAGCCACCCTCGCCGTCACACTCGGTCTTCTCTTCGGGCTCGATGTGTTCCCTCTCGAGCCGGTGACCCTGGTCGTCCTCGCCGGCATCACCTTGGGCAACACCATGCCGGCCGCGGTGCTCGCCGCCGACACGGTCACGTCCGAGTTCGTGGAGCATCCCGAGCGACTGGAGGGCCTGCTGGCGCTCGGCTTCGAACATCGACAGGCATCCCGCTACCTGACCTCTGCCGCCGCCCGTCGCGCCCTGATCCCACAGATCGAGCGAACCAAGGTGGTCGGGCTCATCGCCCTGCCCGGAGCCATGACCGGAATGCTGCTGGCCGGTATCGATGCCTTCGACGCCGTGCTGGTTCAGCTGGTGATCATGTACCTGTTGCTCGGCTCGGTGGGCATGGCCGTCGTGATGGTGGTGACTGTGATCGCAGGGCGCGCATTCACCCCAGATGGGCGTCTGCAGCAGTGGGTGACCAATCGGAACTGACCTGGGAGGCGGAGTCGGTGTCGCGCTGCCCGTCGAGGGTCTTCAAGCCCTTCGCCCCCGCCGACAAACCTGCCGCGGCCAAATAGCGCCCGGCGTCCACGACTCCGAGACCCTGGTCTGCCAATTGGGCCACTGCCGGGTGTTTACGGGCCTCGCCCGCCCAGCGCTTGATCTGCTCGTATCGCTCGCGTCCGGCGCGGGCCCCGAGCACATACCCAATGGCGCCGCCCACCAGCATTCCCATCCTGAACCTCATGCTCGGATTGTGGCGAGAGCGAACCCGGATGGCAAGAGGTCACGAGTTCTCGAGGAACCCTTCGAGTTTGTGTGACTTGTCGGGATGCCGAAGCTTGGCCAGTGCCTTGGTCTCCAGTTGGCGAATTCGCTCTCTGGTCACTTTGAAATGTGACCCAACCTCCTCCAGGGTGCGCATCCTGCCGTCGGCTAGGCCAAAGCGCATGATGAGCACCTCCCGCTCGCGCTCATTGAGCCCTTCCAGCGCCATCGCCAACTGGTCCTGAAGCGACGAGAAGGTGGCGACGTCGGCAGGACGATCCGAATCGAGATCCTCGACTAGGTCACCCAAGGTCCCGTCTTCATCCTCACCGACCGGTGTCTCCAACGAGACGGTGTCCAGGGCGATCCGCTGCAACTCGGCAACTCTCGAAGAATCCAGGTCGAGCTCGACAGCCAATTCGTCGAGAGAGGGGGCACGGCCCATGGTTTGGGTCATCTCCCGCTGGGCCCGAGTCAGCTTGTTTACTGCGTCCAGGACATGGATCGGCATACGGATGGTTCTTCCCTGGTCGGCGATGGCTCTCGATATCGCCTGGCGGATCCACCAGGTGGCATATGTGGAGAATTTGAAGCCCCGCCGGTAGTCGAACCTCTCCACGGCTCGCATCAGACCCACATTGCCCTCCTGAATCAGGTCGAGGAGCGCCATACCCCGGCCCACGTAGCGACGGGCTATGGCGACCACGAGGCGAAGGTTGGACTGAACCAACTGCTTGTGAGCGGCGTCGCCCATGTCGATCTCATGCCCGAGGAAAGAGCGGTCCTCTTCGGCGAGGCCGGGCTCCTCCAGTCTGGCCTGAGCCCGCCTCCCGGCCTCCATGTGCATGGCCAGCTCGACCTCCTGCTGGCTGGTGAGCAACGGGTACCGGCCGATCTCGTTGAGATATAGGCGAACCGGGTCCGAGACGGAGATCTGGCTGACCTCGATGAACTCCTCGGTGACCCCGGGACCCTCCTCGGTGAGTCTCATCCCCTGAGAACGGAGCGCGTCAGCCACCTTCTCGAAAGCCTCGCCCGACGCCTCGGCATCTTCCAGCTCTTGCTGGACCTCGGCCATCGTGAGAAACCCACGATGCTTGCCGCGCTTGACCAGAGCGGCCACCACTGTCTTGATTTCTTCGTTCACGGCTCCGTCGGGGAACGCTTCTCCTGCTGTAAAGCTATCAAGCGCCGCAAGTTGTCGGAATGGTCATCGCTGCCTTCCTCCATCTTGGCCAGCACCCGCTGCAGCTCATCGATCTCTCGGTCGAGGCGTCGCTCCTTGACCCGCGCCAACATGTCCGGGCCCGAGGGGAGGGGTCGATCGTCCATCGCCAGTGACCGGAGGACTGACTGTGACTCACCGTCGATGACTTTCGAGATGTCCACCGGGCCGCCGGGTGGAACCGACTCGAGCCCATCGGCTACGGCCAGAAAGGCCGCTCGGAGACGATCGTCGGTGAAGTCGTCGGGGGCCACACCGGTCACCTCCGACGGGTTAGCGAGAAGGACCCGGAGCAGCTCGGCCTCCATCCGGTCGAACGGCTGGTTGGATGACCGACTCTCGGAACGAGCTCGGCCACGGCCCCCCTCGACAGCGGCCTCGACGGTTTCCAGGTCGACACCCACCAGCCGGGCGACGTAACGGCCGAACTCCCGACGAGCGATCTCGTCGTTGATCCGCCTCACCTGGAACGCAGCGGCATGCAGTGCACGGGCTCGCCCTTCGGGACCAGTCAGGTCATAACGCGATACCTCATGCTCTATGCGGCGTTCCAGGAGGGGGCGGGCACTCCTGACCGCGGCTACCAGCTCGTCGCCTCTCCCCTTTTGCACCAGGTCCGCCGGGTCGAGGCCATCGGGCATCAGCGCCACTCGGAGATCAAGGTCGAGGCGAAACGGCGACTCGAGCTCATCGCCGCGCAGCGCCGCCTTCGCACCCGCCTCATCCGAGTCGAAGGCAAGTACCACTCTCTCGCCAAACCTGCGCAGGAGCTCGAAATGCCCATCGCCGAGGGCGGTGCCACACGTTGCCACCGCCGTCTTGATCCCGGCGAGATGCATGGCGATGACGTCGGTGTAGCCCTCGACAATCACGGCGGGGCTCTCCTCCGAGATCTCGGCCCGTGCCCGGTCCAGGCCGAACAGGACCTGCGCCTTGTGATACACGATCGAATCGGCCGAGTTCACATATTTGGCGTCTGGGTTGTTGGTCGCGTTCCTGTCGACCTCCTCGATCCTGCGGCCACCGAAACCCACCGGGTCGCCACGCAGGTCGTGGATGGGGAACATCAGCCGCCCCCGGAACACGTCGAAGAGCCCGTGACGACCCCGGCGACACAGCCCGGCGTCGACGAGCACCCGGTCCTCCACCCCGGCGGCCTTCAACTCCTTGGTCAGCGTGTCCCAATCGGTGCCGGCGAAGCCAAGCCTCCACTCGTCGATGATGGCGAGGTCGTAACCCCGATTCCTCAGGTAGGCGCGGGCGGGACCGGCCTGGGGCGCCTTCTTGAGTCGCTCGTGATAGACGTCGATCGCCCGTCGTATCGTCTCGACCGCGGCCCCGCGCCGGCCCCGTCTCTTGGCATCGGCAGGGTCCCGCACCAGGGTGATTCCCGCCCGCTTCGCCAGCATCTCAATCGCATCGCCGAAGTCAACGTTCTGTGTGTCCTGGACAAAGGTGAAGACGTCGCCGCCTTTGCCGCAACCAAAGCAGTGGTAGAGCCCCCTGACCCGATCTACCGACATCGAAGGGGTCTTCTCTTCGTGGAAGGGGCAGACCGCCATGAAACTGCGGCCCGAGCGTTTCATCTTGGTGACCTCTGAGATCAGCTCGACGAGGTCTGTCGCCTCTCGGACCCGATCGATGTCTCCGCGTTCTGCCATGGGCGACCGATCATAAGGACGACCGGCGGGATGAACTCACGATGTGGCTACGAAATCGA
>DASWKK010000176.1:0-10017 GCA_036396655.1 Acidimicrobiia bacterium | reverse complement strand
GGATACACGATTATCAGCTGCAACTGGTCCCGGCAATGGTGCGTCGGAGAGTGCCCGAGGCGAGTATCGGCTTCTTCCTCCACATCCCCTTTCCCCCCCTTGACATCTTCGAACGACTCCCCTGGCGCGCCCAGGTGCTCGAAGGGTTGCTCGGGGCGGACTACTTGGGGTTCCAGACCCGGAGGGCGACGCTGAACTTCGCCGCGGCCGCCAGGGAGATAGCCGGGGCCACCGGCCCGGCATCCTCCCTCGAGTTTCAGGGACATGGCATTCGAGCCGAAGCTGTTCCCATCTCGGTCGATGTCGCCGAGAACAGGGCCGTGGCCAACAGTCCCGAGGCACTCGCCATGTCCTCACGCCTCCGACACGACCTGGGTGACCCGGAGCATGTGATCCTCGGTGTGGACCGACTCGACTACACCAAGGGGATCGACCTCAGGCTTCGGGCCTTCGAGGTGATGTTGCAGCGACACCCTGAGTTGATCGGCAAGGTTTCCTTCGTCCAGATCGCCGTGCCGAGCCGCGAGGACGTCGGCGAATACCAGGTGATCAGACGTTTGGTCGAAGAGTTGGTGGGCAGAATCAATGGCCGTTTCGCCCGCGCCGCCTGGACCCCGGTCCACTATCTGTACCGGACCTTCCCCTTCACCGACCTGGTCGGGGCCTATTTGACAGCCGACGTCATGCTGGTGACACCGCTGCGAGACGGGATGAACCTCGTTGCCCTCGAATACGTGGCAACCCGGCGGGACAACACCGGGGCGCTGATCCTCAGCGAGTTCGCCGGGGCGGCCGAGCGTCTGGGCGACGCACTCATAGTCAACCCCTATGACATCGATGGTCTGGCGCGTGCGCTTCACGCCGCGGTGGTGATGGAGCCAGAAGAGCAGAACCGACGGATGGCCAGACTCAGGCGGGCCGTCGGTCGCTGGGATGTTCACTCTTGGGCCAGGCACAATCTCGAGGCCATCGACAGGTGATCGAGGAGATCGCTGACTCTCCTCGGCTCTTCATCGCCAGCGACTTCGACGGGACTCTCGCCGAGATCGTCGATGATCCCGATCTCGCCACCCCATTGGCCCGATCCAAGACCGCTCTGGAGGAACTGGCGAATCTCGATCACACCACAGTGGCCGTGATCAGCGGAAGAAGACGGGCCGACCTCCTGAGACGGTTCGATCACCCCGGATTCGTGCTGATCGGTGAGCACGGAGCCGACCACGGGAACACCACCGGGCCGGAGACACCAGCGCTGGCCCAGGCCCGGGCATTGGTCGACGCCGCAGTCAGTGCCACACCGGGGGCACGAGTCGAGCACAAGACCCGAGCTGTGGGATTCCATTACCGGTCGGTGACCGATCCCGACGAGACGGTCGAGGGTCTGCGGGTTGAGGCACGAAAGATCAAGGGTTTGAGACTCTTGGAGGCAAAGAAGATCCTCGAGCTCACCGACTCGTCAGTCGACAAGGGGGCGGCTTTCGTGGAACTGAGACGGTCACTCGGAGCGGACCGGGCGTTGTTCATTGGAGACGATGTGACCGACGAGAGCGTCTTCGCCGCACTCCAACAAGGTGACCTGGGGGTACACGTGGGCGAAGGGCCAACCCTCGCCAACCTGACGGTGCCCGATCCTTCAGGGGTCGCCGACCTGCTCGAGACCCTACTTAGGGCCCGTTCCACGGGTTGAGCACATGCCGTCGCCTCTAACCTGACATCCTGTGTGCGGTCGCTTCTCGATAACCGGTGATCTCGACTTCTACGCCGAGTATTTCGGCATCGATGACGTGCTGACCGAGGCGCTGGAGCCGAACTGGAATGTCGCTCCCACCGACCCTGTTTACGTGATCTCAGAGAGGGACGGTGCGCGGACTCTCGGTTCGATGCCGTGGGGTCTGGTCCCACACTGGGCCAAGGACACCAAGTCGATCCACATCAACGCCCGCGCCGAGACTGTCGCCACCACCGCCGCCTTCCGCGAGTCGTTCTCCCGCAGGCGGTGTCTCATTCCGGGTGACGGCTTCTACGAATGGGAGCCCAAGGATCTGGGACGAACCCCGCACTGGGTGTACCGGGCCGATGGCCATCCCATGGTCTTCGCCGGGATCTGGGCGTCGAGACTGGATCCCGAGGCCGACACCTGGCACCGAACCTGCTCGATCATCACCACCGGCGCCGAAGGCGTGATCTCAGCGATCCACGACCGAATGCCGATCTCACTCGTGCCCGAGGTGTGGGACGCATGGCTCGATCGGAGCCTGCGCGATCCCCAGGCGGCGGCATCCCTGCTCCAACCCATAGACCCCGAGAACGTCATGGAGCATGTCGTGTCCAGCAGCGTCAACTCCGTGAAGAACAACGGTCCTGAGCTTCGGGAGAAGGCCGAGCCGGAAACTCTCTTCTGATGCACCAGAGCCTCCAGCGCGAGATGGGCATCGGCGGGGCAATCGTCACCGGTCTGGGCTCGATTCTCGGCACCGGGGCTTTCGTTGCGATTGGGGTTGCCTCGGGAATGTGGGGCGATGCCGTGCTCCTGGCAATCCCAATCGCCGGCCTGGTCGCCGTCTTCAACGGTCTCTCATCGGCTTATCTGGCGGGACGGTTCCCGGTGGCGGGAGGCACCTACGAGTACGGCTATCAGGCTCTCGGTCCCTGGTGGGGGTTCAGTGCCGGCTGGCTGTTCCTGTTGGCGAAGACCGCTTCAGCCGCCACCGCAGCCCTTGGGGTGGCGCTGTATCTCGGTATCCCTGGTGACCGGCGCATGGTCGCCATTGTCGCGGTGACAGCGGTCACTCTTTTGGTGCTGGCGGGTTTGAAACGGACAACCGTGGTGAACACGGTCCTAGTGCTCCTGACCGTGGGGGCCTTGATCACTTTCGCCTTGGCCGGGATCGCCCAACTCGACTCGCTGCCCAACCGAGTGCTGTTTCAGAGAGCCGACCTGACGACGAGCGGCCTGCTTCCGGCGATCGCCTTCATCTTCCTCGCCTACACCGGATATGGGCGCATTGCCACAATGGGCGAGGAGGTTCATCGGCCAGCTCGCACCATTCCACGGGCGGTGATCGTGACCCTGGTGGTCGCCACCACCCTCTACGCACTTGTGGAGGTCGGCGGCCGCGCCTTCGCCGGCCCAATGTGGGGCCTCCGCATCGGGGCGGGCACGACGCCGGCCGACCTCGTTGCCCAGCCGTTCGCGACAGTGGTGACGATCGGAGCGGTGACCGCCATGCTCGGAGTCCTGGTCAACCTGGTCCTGGGGCTTTCCCGGGTGTGGCTGGCGATGGGCCGCCGACTCGACATGCCCGAGACCCTTGCCCGCCTCGATCGACGATCGGTGCCAGTCTTCGCCATCATCACCGCCGCGGTGCCGATCGCCGTAATCGCCCTGATCGGAGACATTTCACTCGCCTGGACGTTCTCGGCGTTCACCGTGCTGCTCTATTACGGCATCACGAATCTGGCCGCACTTCGGCTCGATCGTGGGCGCTGGACCGCCTGGGTCGGCCTTCTCTCCTGTCTGTTCCTGTCCTTCTTCGTGCCGGTCGGAGTCTGGATGACCGGGACCGGATTGATTGCGGTCGGTTTGATCTGGAAGTCACAACGCCGGTTCTAGCCCTCTTTGGCCATTACGCTGCCGAGGGCTCCGGAGTCGCATGAACCACGTCGTTCGCATCGCTTTCTCCGCGCTGATGGTGAGCGCCTGCAGCTCGTTTGTGGCGGAGACACCAACACCCACCGCGGGGACCAGCCCCCCCACAATCGTCGCGGCTCCGAGCACGTCGAGCACCACGATCCCCCTCGCGAGCAGCTGCGTCCACGTCACCAGCGGCGCGGCGCCGGTGGCGACCGGCTCGGTCGCCGGTGACGCCCTCACCCTGTCGGGCGAGCTCTTCTTGTGTGCTGGGGACGTGGTCGTGGTGGGAGAAGGTGATCTGAACGAGGTCGCTGCTGCTGCTCAACTGGCGGCGGCCCTCGAAGGCCCGCTGCTCCATCCCCACCCGCAGCTGGCCGCTGAATTGGGACGTCTCAAGCCAAGTCGGGTCTACCTGTTAGGCGACGTCGATGTGATCACACCTCCCGACGCAGACGTGATCCGTCCCACCATCGAGGAGGCAGTCGAGAGGGCCCGAGACGCCCTCGGCGTCTCGGAGGAGCTTCGTCTCCCTGCCCAGGCGGACGCCTCAACCGTGCTCGAGACGATGGCGGCGATGGCGAGCCGCGACAAGGTGGTGCTGCCACAAACCGACGCAAGCCCGACCACCGGCTCGCTACCGGTGGCCACCGTCGATCCGGCCGCTCTGGTCACCGGGCTCGCCCGGCCAACCAACTCGCTTGCCGTCTGGCTGATGGACGCGGCCCAACCTGTGGCCATACTCTCTGCTGCTGCCAGCGGCAGGGTGGCCGGGGCGACCGTCGTCGCATACGACCCAGGCGACATCCTGGGATTCCCCGTGGTCGGGGCGGCCCTCGCCGGCGCACCACCGGGGGCAATCCGCTACATCGGCGCCGTGCCCGAAGCGCATGACTGGGAGCTGGCGGTGCTGACGAGCGGTCTCCAGGTGCCAGGCGGCGGTTTTCATGCCTTTCCCGAGGACCAGCCTCGACGCTACGTGGCCTTCTACGGCCACCCGGAGACCATCGGGTTGGGAGTGCTCGGAGAACAGGGCCCCCAAGCAACACTCGAGCGCATGGCACCATTCCTCACCGAGTATGCCGCCGATGGGCGAGTGGTGATCCCGACATTCGAGATCATTGCCAGTGTTGCCTCGGGCCAGCCGACCGAGGATGGTGACTACAGCTTCGAATGGCCGATCTCAGCCTTTGACGAGTGGATAGCCGTGGCTCGAGAACACGATGCTCAGGTGGTCCTCGACCTCCAACCAGGTCGGGAGGATTTCCTGACCCAGGCCAAGCAATACGAGGAGCTTCTGCTGCTCCCCTTCGTCAGTCTTGCCCTCGACCCGGAATGGCGGCTCACATCGGACCAGGTTCATCTGAACCAGGTCGGTCGGGTCAATGCCTCGGAGGTCAACACGGTCGTCGACTGGCTGGCGGATCTGGTCCGGGACAACGGTCTTCCCCAAAAGATGCTGATCGTCCATCAGTTCAAGACGACCATGATCACCGATCGGGAGACGTTGAAGCAGCGACCAGAGCTGCAGATGGTGATCCAAATGGACGGACAGGGCCCAATCCCCACCAAGGATGAGACATTCTTGGTATTGACCAGAGGCACCGAAGACGCCCATTGGGTGTGGGGCTGGAAGAACTTCTTCGACGAGGACTCTCCGGCTACCGCCACCCCGGCCTACACCATCGATAAGGACCCGGTCCCCGTCTTCGTCTCCTACCAGTAGACCTGGCAATATCGGGCCCGAGATGAAAGGAGCGTCTTGACGAAGTTCGCCTATTTCTGTGGTCACGAGCAATGGCACCCCGAAGAGCTGGTCGAGCATGCCGTTCTCGCCGAGGAGGCCGGGTTCGATGCTGTCGTCGTCTCAGAGCACTTTCATCCTTGGGTCGACGACGTCTCAGCTTCGGGGTTTGCCTTCTCGACCATCGGCGCCATGGCCGCGGCCACCAACCACATCGAGTTCATCACGGGAGTGACGACTCCACTTTTTCGCTTCCACCCGGGAGTGGTGGCACAGGCTGCGGCCACCCTCGACCGGCTCTCCAACGGTCGCTTCACCCTCGGTGTCGGCACAGGTGAGAACATCAACGAAGGCCCCCTTGGCTACGAGTTCCCTGCCTACGCCGAGCGCAACGCACGAATGTCGGAGGCCCTGGAGATAATGAGGCGACTGTTGGACGGTGAGAAGCTGACCTACGACGGCAGCTACTACCGAACCGACAGAGCCAAGCTCTACTCGCCCCCGGTGGGACCGGTGCCGATCCTCATGGCCGCGGGAGGCCCAAAGTCGGCCACGCTGGCCGGGGAGATGGCTCAGGGCGTGATCACATCGGTCAAGGACCCCTCGGAGACGATCGAAAAGGTGGTCACTCCACTCAACCAAGCCGCGAAGGCGGCCAACCGGCCTGCTCCCACCATTCTCGCCACCCGATGGACCATTTTCGCGGGAGACGACGAGGAAGCCTGGAAAGCGATCTTCTCCTGGCGTGGCCTGCGCGCGCCAGGACGGCTCGAGGCTGTCGATCCGGCCGAGTTGAGGGAGAAAGCCGACACCCTCCCCCGTGAAGAGATCTTGGGCCGGTACCAGAGGACCGACTCGGCCGACGAGATCATCCGGACATATCGCCCGCTGGCCGAGGACCTCGAAGCGAACATCGTCACCTTCCAGATGGCTTCCCTCGATCAGCCGGCGCTGATCCGGCTACTGGGATCGGAAGTGCTGCCGGCGCTACGGACCACCACGAGCTGAGTTCCCCCACGTTTTCTCCCCAGGAGCGAAGCGACTGTTTCCTCCCCCAGGAGCGAAGCGACGTTGGGGGAGGAAGGCCCAAAGGCCGGAGGGGGCTCTAGGGGAGGTGGCCCGAAGGGCCGGAGGGGGCTCTGGGTGGTTCAGCCCACCCGGGTGATCAGCTCGACAAGCTGCAACACACCTTGAACCGCTTCGGGCGAGAGGGAGGGATCGGTGGCCGAGACCAGCAGCGACGGGACTACGTCCTGAAGAGCGTCGAGGATCACGGCCGAGTCGGCGCTCGACGTGCCCAGGAGGATCTCGACCGGAGAGAGCATGCGCTGCGCCAGCCCCGCCCCGAATGAGGCGAACAGGTCGATTCGCTGACCGTCGACGTCTCGGGTCATGATCAGACGTTCGGTCCCCTGCTCGGGCGTTACCCCGACCAGGAAGAACTCGACACCGCTCTCGGTGGTGGAGCCTCGGTCCTCTATGGCCAACTCGCTGTTGAGCACCTCGCCTACACCTTGTCCAAAGCCGCTCCAGAAATTCGCCGCTATCTCGGCGTCGCCGTCGGTTATGGCATCGGCGACCTGACCGAAGCTGGCGCCCTCTCCCAACGAAGCAAGAGCCGCTTGATTCGGGACGGCCAAGGCGGCGGCTGAAGCGAAGTCACCAGCGATCAGCATCGAGCGCAGCTCTTCCACCGCGGCGACCGGGCTGGTGGCCCCGTTCCCGTTGGTCCCCGAGCTCAGCTCGTTGCCGTTGCCTGTGCAGGCTGACACGGTCAGCACCAGTGCGAGAATCCAAGCGTTACGCATTCTCACTCTTGCGCTCCGGGAGGCGTCCGGTGCGCACCACCGCTCGACGAGCCGTCTTTTCGTTCAATCCGACCGCGAACCACAGCCAGCTCAAGTAGCCAAGGCCCACCAACCCAAGCGCCCATCTCCACGGATCGGACCAAGCGCGGTCCCAGGCCAGTGGCCAGAACGGAGCGTCGCCGGAGGGCACCTCCCAACCAAAGAAAGGCCAGAAGAAGACGTCGGGATCGGTCCACATGCCATCCAACAGGAGATGAAACAACCACCCGATCCCGACAGCCATCAAGGCGCGCCGCTTTCGACCCCGTCTCGTGACGAGGAGCACGAGTGCCATGTACATGGAAGGAACCAACAGGGTGTGCGACCACAGCTCCCCGCTCGAGTACCGGTCGGCCAGAAACACAGTGCCAAGGGGCAGGTCGACCAGATCGGGCAGGATCGCACCGAGAAGCAGGAACCTGACATCCACTTTCGGATCGCGGTAGATCCATCGGAACAGCCACAGGGTGGCTCCCAGGTGCCAGAACAGCATGTCTCAGGCGACGAGGATTCGACGGCAATGGACGCATCGGGGGATCTCCGCGCTCAGTGCTTCGACTTGCTCCGTGGGTGAGAGAGCCATGTGACAGCCGCCGCACACCCCATGCTCGAAACGGCCAATAGCAACCCCTTCTTTGATCCGGCGAAGCTTCTCGTACATCTCCACCAGCTCCCCGGGCACCGGTGCCAATGCTTCCTGCTTGCGTTCCTCTTTGCGCGCCAGCTCGGCGTCGATCTGCTTCCATTCGGCTTTGATAGCTGCCTCGAGAGAGGCCTTCTCGACGGCGAGTGCCTCCTGGCGGGATCGCAGTTGGGCCACCCCCTCCCGGGCGGGGTCCAGCTCTTCCAGCATCCCCAGGACACGTTCTTCGAGAGCTTCGCGCTGGCCTTTGAGACTCTGGACCTCGAGACGCATGTGCTCGGTCTCCCGACTGCTCATACCACCGGCATACAGTCTTGTCTCGTGCTCCTGGAGCTTCAGCTCGAGGATTTGGAGCTCGCCTTCGGACTTGTCGAAGTCGAGTTCCAGGGTCTTGAGCTCGGAACCTGCCCTCTCCAGCTCGGAGTTCAACTCCAACTCCTTCTCGTGGGCTGCTTTGTAGCCGGCCATCTCGGGCAGGGATTGTCGCCTCTCGAGCAGACGATCGATTTGAAGATCGAGATCCTGAACGTCGAGAAGATCGGCGAGGCTCGTTATCTCCATGCGAGATGGCAGGGTAGCGATGGTCAGGTCCAAGTCTCAGGGTCGAGATCGGTGAGATCGACGATGCGACCCCCGGCTGCATCGGCCACGAGAGCCACCAGCGCGGCCATCCCGGGGCGCTCGGTTGCGATGTGACCCGGATCGACGATCGACAGGCCAAGGTCGAGCGCCTGAATTACTCGGTGGTGCGACACGTCACCGGTGACAAGGGCGTCGGCGATGGTGGCGGCCTCGCCGATCAGCCCGGACCCGGACCCGGGAACGACCGCCACCCGCTCCAGTGACGCCTCTCGATCTCCGGACACCCGGAGGCCGTTCGATCCGAGGGTGTCGGTGATGCGGGCCTCTAGATCGCCGAGAGTCGCCTCGAACAGCCCGACCCGGCCGATGGCGGGCAGGCCCTCAGCCTCGTCGGCACCGAAGGGGACCGTGTCGCGCAGCCTGAGCAACGAAGCCAAGGCGTCGGCAGTGCCCCCCGGAGCGGCATCGAAGTCGGTATGGCTCACCACCAGGTTGACTCCCGCCGCCAGCAGCCGGAAGGCCCGGGCCGACGGGGAACGGCCGGCCAGGATCCGGTTGACGGGTTCGAAGAGCAATGGGTGATACGTGACCAGCAGGTCGACAGGCTCCTTCTCCAACGCCGATACGACCTCTTCGGTGACCTCATGGCACACGGCGACCGAGTCGGCCTGAGCAGCCGGGTCCCCTAGTTGCAGCCCCACCGGATCCCAGGAGGCGGCGTATTCGGGACGGGTCCTCTCAGCCAGAGTCGAGACGATGCTGGCGACAGTGGGCACGAAACGATGCTAGATCAAGGCGGGCCACCTCCCCCAACGTCGCTTCGCTCCGGGGGGAGGAAACGGTCGCTTCGCTCCGGGGGGAGGAGACGTTTCTCCCCCCAGCGAACGAATGAGCAGTTTCTCCCCCCAGCGAACGGATGAGCAGTTTCTCCCCCCAGCGAACGAAGTGAGCGTTGGGGGGAGTACCCCGAAGGGGGGAGGGGGGTCTTGGGGGGAGTGCCGGCGTAGCCGGCGAGGGGGGCGTCAGCTGGTCCGTAGCGCCGGCAGCACTTCCGATCCCAGCAGGCGGATCAGCGCCGGCTGATCGAGGGAAGCCATCTGGAAGGTGACGATGTCCGCTTCGAGGTCCTCGGACAGCGGGCGATAGGTCTGGACGATCTCATTGGCCGAGTTGGTCCTCTGGTACCGGCTCAAGATCTCCTCACGGGGGAGGGTGTCGGCCTTCTCCCTCAACTCGGCCGGATCGACAGCCTCGAGCCGCCCTGGCGCGCGCAGGCCACGCCACGAGAAAATCGCTTCCCAGGCTTCCTCGTCGTCTCCAGCGAAAATGGTCCATCGGGTGGCGAGGATGGTGGGATCGGGTCGGTTGGCCGCCCTCGCTGCTCGGTTGAGTGGAGTGACCACCTTTTCGATCGTCTCGGAAGGGTCCTTGACCGATGTGATCACGCCCTGAGCCATCTCCCCGGCGAGCGTGGCCGACTTTGGCCCGCCGGCGGCCATGAGGATCGGCACCGGTCCTATCGGGGGCGAGTAGAGCTTGGCTCTGTCGGTTCGGTAGTAGCTGCCGTCGT
>DASWKK010000175.1:0-54266 GCA_036396655.1 Acidimicrobiia bacterium | reverse complement strand
CAACTCGGCCACATCATCGGGGGTGCCGAGACGCCGGATCCCCTGACGTTTGACCGTGGCGTCCAGTACCTGATCGGGAGTCTGACCGGTCCGAGCTGCCTGATCGGCCATCATCTCGTCCAGACGCTCGGTGACGGTTTGACCGGGATGGATCATGTTCACGTTCACGTCGTCGTCCAGGCCGAGCCCGGCAAGGGCCTTGCCAAAGTTGGCCAGGGCGGCGTTCACCGCACCTCCGATGGCGAAGTTGGGGTTGGGAGTACGGGCCATCCCCCCGACGATGTGGACCACCGACCCGTGGCTCTCGACCAGTTGGGGCCAAAAGAGACGCGAGAGACGCACCGCGCCGAAGAACTTGAGGTCGAAGCCTTCCTGCCATGTCTCGTCGGAGAGCTCCAGAAAGGGGCCGCTCTTGGTAGCGCCGGCGCAGTTGATGAGAACGTCGACGTCGTCGAAGCGGGCCAGGGTCTCCACATGGAGGGACTCACAGCCTTCGAGTGTCGAGAGGTCAGCCGCGATCGGCTCGATCCGGCGAGCGGTGGCCGAGGTGATCTCCGTGGCGGTCGCTGCCAGCATTTCCTCTGTTCGGGCCGCGATCACGACATCGCAGCCCTCCTGGGCCAGCCGTCTGGCGATCGCCTTGCCGATCCCCCTGCTCCCACCAGTGACCACCGCGACTTTTCCCGACAACTCCACGGGTCCTCCCTTGCGTTCTGCTGGGACGGGACGATACCCGACCCTATTCATCTCCTATTTGGCGCCGTATGCTCGGGATCATGGAATGGGCCCTGTACGCCGGTCTGGCGGTGGTCGCCATCGTGGCGATCCGTTGGCTGTTGACCCGAATCGCGGCTCAGGGCGGCACCTCCGACCGTGACGCAGCGGCGACGGTGGATCAGATCTTGGCTGAGACAGATGCCTTCCGGGGCAGCAGGTCCCCCGACGACCGGCCGTGGGACGGCCAGAAACGCATGGCGCCACCAACCCAGGACGGCGGCGGAGTCGGCGGCTAGGTCCAAGAAGACCCCGGCTGCCGTCCCCGGGCATGCGCACCGTCGTCCTCGATGACTACCAGCAGGTAGCCGGCTTACTCGCAGACTGGTCGACGCTGGGGGCCGAGATCGTGTATTTCTCTTACCACATCTCCGATCCGGCCGAGCTGGTTTCACGTCTCACGGGGTTCGACGTGGTCGTCGTCATGCGGGAGCGCACCCTCTTTCCCGCACCATTCTCACCGGTCTGCACGATGTCCGGCTCCTGGTCACCACCGGGGCGGGTTGCACGGGGGCCTGGCGGCGCCACCTCCGAGGTTGCAGAAGACGTTTGCCCACACCCGGTCAGGTGAAGAAGTCGGGATAACCATGAGGCTCCACCGCATCGCGGAACGATGCGACCAGCTCCTCGCCGCTCATCTCGTCGGGGACGGAGACCGATCTGGCGAACTGCCAGAGGAGAAACGGGTTGACACCCATGGCGTAGAGAGCCCCGTAATCCCTGGCTTCGAGAGCCTGCCGCTCGGGGGTGGTCAAAGAACCCCCTTGGGGATAGGGCGAGGTTGGTCGGGTGGCCTGAGACTCCCACCGTTCGAGAAAGGCGCTGGCGTCGTTCTTGAACGCGGCCAGGGTCTCAGTCGATTGGTCTATTTCCCACATCGCCTTGTTCACCATGTAGCGGCTCATCGGGTCGGCCAGGAAAAGAAGGGCAAGTTGCCGAATCGGGTCGGCGTCCCCTCGGCGAATGTGGCCGGCCTCCCCTGAGTTACGGCCATACAAGTGATGAAGTTGAGGAACTGATAGCTCTCGTTGCCGGCCTCGGTCAACCGATCGAAGCTGGTGTCAGCCACCGCGGCGTCGAGATCGCCGGCCGACATCCAGGTGACCGCCTTCTCATCGAACTCGGGGTCGGGACTGGTGCCCAGGAACTGACGGGGCCCTCCCAGCTCGTGAGCTAGATGGCCACTGCCGACCACCAGGACCCGTCGCTCGCCGCCAAACGACCTGATCGCCTCACCGAGATATCTGCCCAATTCTGCGAAGCGGGCCGCGGTCGGCAGGGGAGGCGCGTTGCAGTTGGTGAATACCGGCACCACCGGGATCTCGAGGGCGGGGGTCAGGAACAGAAGCGGGACGAGGAACGAGTGATCGAGCCATGGCTCATTACTGAAAGCGAAATCGAACCCAGTTGCCAGGTCACGTCCCCCCAAGAGGTGGGCAGCGAGCGCCGGGTCGCCCGGCACGCGGCTTGGGTCGAGACCGAACTGACGCTCCTCGTTGGCATGGCCGGCTCGCATCTCTGGAGCCTTGCCGATCATGAACGCCGGCATATTCGACATCATCAACATGTGGAAGTGGTCGGAGGCGACCAGGACGATGGCATCGGGAGCCAGATCGGAGACCAGTGAGCGAAAGTGATCGAAGTTGGCCGCCACCCGGGTGAGATCGTCGGGCACCGAGTTGCGCATCATGGCCCACATCAACGGGTTGTGGGTGACCCCGAGAACCCCGACCAGGTCAGCCACGGCGAGAACCCTCGATGTGCGGCCGGGATTGGCTCATGGCCAAGCGAAGTTACCCGGATCACTTTGGTGTCGCGCCCCTGGATATCATTCCCAGGTGTCCAGCACGACGATCGAACAGGTAGAGTCAATCGCACTTCGCTTCCCCTTGCCGGTCCCCATCGCCAGCGCGCTTGGCACCTATACCCATGTCGACGCCACCGCGGTTCGGCTTCACACCGACGGCGGACTGGTCGGATTCGGGATGACGGCCGGTCTGGGTGGCGCAGCCAGCGCTGCCATCAAGCCGTACATCGACAGCGAGCTGGCGCCGTTGGCCCTCGGCCAAGATGCACTGGCCCCCGAAGCGCTGTGGTACCGGATGTGGAGCCCCAACAAGCCCCGAATGCGAGCCGGGCTCGGGGTTTGGGCATTGTCTGCCATGGACATCGCCTGTTGGGATCTGGTGGGAAAGGTGGCCGGGCTGCCGGTGCACAGTCTCCTCGGCGGTTTCCGCAAAGAGGTGCCGGTCTACGGGAGCGGTGGCTGGCACACCCTCAGCGACGCCGAACTAGTGGCCGAGTGCCAGGCATTCGCCACCCGGGGCATCACCGCCTACAAGTACAAGATCGGCACCAGCCGCGACGAGGCGCGGACGGCACTGCTCCGGCGCGAGATGGGAGATGAGTTCACACTTCTCGCCGACGCCAACCAGCGATTCACCGTGTCCGAGGCGTTGGAGACAGCCGGGATGCTGGCCGAGCACGGGGTCGCCTGGCTCGAAGAACCGGTCCTCGCCGACAGCACCGACGACCTCGCCGAAGTGGCCGCCTCGTCGCCGGTCCCGGTCGCGACGGGCGAGAATGTCTACTTTCGATGGGGATTTCGCGAGATCTGCCAACGAGGAGCGGCCGCGTACCTCCAACCCGATGTTGGGCGTTGTGGCGGCATCACCGAGTTCGTGAAGATCTCGCATCTGGCCGACGCCTACAACCTCGCATTGAGCAGTCACCTCTGGCACGAGCTTTCGATCAGTCTCGTCGGCGCCGGTCGGACAGGGTTCATGGTCGAGTATGCCGAGCTGATCCCTCCCGATGCGCTAACCCGCTCCTTCGAGGTGATCGATGGCCACATCCCCGTCCCCGATGCCCCCGGGCACGGGGTGGAGGTCACTCCCGAGGCGCTGAGCCGGTTCGCGGTCTAGTGCACCGTCTCGCAAGTCTCACGCATGTCCCGCCGGCCCTAGAGGAGAGCTGATGCGGATCGAGGCTATGGAGATCCACCCGATCACCATGTCATTGCACCACCCGATCCCGATGGCCAATGGGGTCATCGAGAACACCGGGAACGTGGTGGTCAAGCTCGTCACCGACGATGGTGTCTCCGGCTGGGGTGAAGGGGTCGAGGCTCCCGCGCTCACCGGAAAGCGTCAGGCCGACATCGTCGCCGACCTCGAGTCTCTCCGGCCGCTCGTCGTCGGCTCCGACCCGATGCGCCGGACTGAGCTCTGGGCTCGACTCCAGGCGGCCATGCCCGAGGCGCCCACCGCCATCGGTGCGATCGACATCGCGGTGCATGACCTGGTGGGTCGCACCCTGGGGATCCCGGTTCACCAGCTACTCGGCGGTGCGGTCCGTGACAGGGTTCCGGCGCTGACCCTGGTCGGCAGCGGCGACGCCTCCGCCGACGCCGACAAACTCGCCGAGCGATACGAACAGGGATTTCGCTGGTTCAAGATCAAGCTGGGCATGGCCGAGCCGGTGGTCGAGCTGGGCACCCTGGCCAAGGCGGCCGATCTAGTGGGCGCCGAGGGTGTGGTCTGCGGAGACGTGAACGAAGGTTGGGAGGAGAACGAGGCGCGGTCCTTCCTCCACCGGCTGGAAGGAGACCGGATCCGGTTCATCGAACAACCAGTCACCCGGACCGATCGCGACGCCCTGCTCCGTCTGGCGGCGTCATCTCCGGTCAGGCTCTGCGCCGACGAGAGCGCCGGCAGCCTGGAGGCAGTGCTCGGCTTCGCGGGGACCCCCGTCGGTGGGGTCAGTCTCAAGCTGATCAAGCACGGGGGTATCACCGGGGTGATGCGAGGCGCCGGGATCTGCGCCGCCGGGGGGCTCTCGGTGAACCTCGCCGGCAAGGTGATCGAGTCGAGCATCTCGGCGGCGGCCAATCTGCATTGTGCCGCGGCCATGGACCGGGTCGACTACGGCTGCAGCCCGGCCAACCAGGGGGTAGTGCTGGACGTCAGCGAGTCGCCGGTCACTCTGACCGCTGGAGTCTTCGACGTGCCCACCGGGCCTGGTCTCGGTGTCGAAGTGAATGAGACGATCCTCGAGCGACTCGCCAGCTGATCACCCGATCAATCCACTCTCTCCACGCCCCTGGGTCTAAGAGTCGCGCCGATCGTCCCTCGACACTGCGACGCCACGCTCTGCGCCGCATCCTCTGCTTCGCCGACGTCAGGGAAGAAACCGAAGCATGCTGAGCCCGAACCGGTCATGGCGACCACCGTCCCCCACCTCGACCTCAGATCAGCCATGAAGTCGGCCAGCGCCGGCTCGAGATCGATGGCGGCGGGCGTCAAATCATTGCGTATCGGGATGCCGTCTCTCAGACGGGGTGGAAGCAAACCCGAGGCGATCGTCTCGCCGACCGGGCCTTCCATCTCATCCCATCGGCGGTAGACGTCGGCGGTCCGCAATCGATACTCGGGCACCACGACCGCGACGGCGAACCCGTCGAGGGAGGGTTCCGGATCGACGATCTCGCCGAACCCGGAGATCATGACGGTCCCACCGGTGAGGAACAACGAGACGTCGGATCCAATGGAAGGTGCGGTCGCCGTTGCCGTCTCGGCCGGGACACGGCCAATCTCGATGGCGGCCAACAGTGTTGCCGCGGCGTCGGAGCTGCCGCCACCCAGACCCGCTTCCGCCGGTATCCGCTTCTCCAGCCGAATCGCAAGTGGTGGGACCGTCCACTGCTCCCTCACTGCCAAGAGCGCCCTGGTGACGAAGTTCTCCTCCGGTTCTATCTCGGCTCCGTCGACGGTCAAAGCGTCCTCGTCCGCCTCCTCGACTTCGAGAAGGTCCAACCAGTCGATGGTCTGCACCAGCGACTCCAAGGGGTGAAGACCGCCGGCGGCGGGTGGGCTGACCAGGAGAGCCAGGTTCAACTTGGCCGGTGCCTGATAGAGGCTCATGTGGATGCCAGCCTGACATAGTCGGCCGGAGTCAGGTCTTCAGCCCGGGCAGTGGGGTCGATCCCGGCCATCTCCAGTTTGGAGACCGGGTCATCGAAAACTGCCGACAGCGACCGACGGAGCATCTTGCGTCGTTGCCCAAAACCGCTCGAGGCGATCTCGATGGCGCGTTCGGCCGCCTCGGGCGCGTCGATCCGGTCGAGCACGACCACGGCAGACTCGACGCCCGGCGCGGGGTAGAAGACCTGGGGAGGCACCCGGAACGCAATGGTGCCGCGGGTGTGGATGCCGGCCACCACAGAAGGGAGCCCGTATTCCTTGCCACCTGGTCGGGCCACGAGTCTCTCCGCTACCTCACGTTGGACCATGATCACGAACCGGGTGATCTGTTTCGCGTCACGAAGGGCGTCGAGCAGCAGTGGTGTTCCCACGTTGTAGGGGAGATTGGCCACCATCTTCCACGTCCGGCCATCCAGCTCGTTGGCGAAGTCGGCTCTCATCGCGTCGACCATCCTCAGCTCGACGTCCAAGCCGGCGGTGACCTCCTCGAGAATGGGCCGCAGCCCGGTGTCGATCTCGTATGCCACCACCGACGCCCCCGCCCTGGCCAGCGCCACGGTGAGAGTGCCGGTTCCGGCACCCACCTCCACGACAGGATCGCCTTGTCCCACCTCGGCCAGGTCGACGATCTTGCGCGTGATGTTGCCGTCGGCCAAGAAGTGCTGACCCAGCCGATGCGACGGTGAGAGATTGTGACGGGCGAGCAAGGCGGCGATCTCGGTTCGGGTCTGGGCAGTCATCGTGCAAACACTCGCGCCGCGTTCGACGAGGTGATTGCCGCGACCTCGTCGACCGACATGCCCCACACCCCGGCCAACGCAGAACCGACCAGCGACACCCAGGCGGGCTCGTTCGGCTCGCCACGATGTGGCGGTGGCGCCAGATACGGTGTGTCGGTCTCGACCATGGCTCGCTCCGGTGGCACCTCGGCGGCGCCGAATCTCACGGTCTCACCGGTATCGAATGCCACCGGCCCGGCGAAAGAGAAGGTGACTCCCAGGTCGAGAAAGCGCCGGGTCCATTTCGGCCCGCCGGTCCAGCAATGCAGCACAGCCTGAGTGCCCACCCCCGTCTCGTCGATGATGGCATAGACGTCGGCGAAGGCATCCCGACAGTGAACGATGATCGGCTTGCGATACTCGATGGCGATCTCGACCTGGGCCCGGAACGAGGCAATCTGCAGATTCCGGGGAGAGAGATTGCGATAGAAGTCGAGACCGGTCTCCCCGATCGCCGCAACCGTCGAGGCCAACCCGGCGATGGCCGGGCCTTGCTCGGGCCACCTCTCGGCGTCGTGAGGGTGCAGTCCCGCCGATGCCAGCACCCGGCCTGGGTGTCCCGTGGCAAGCGCTAGCGCCGCTTCGGAACTGGCGAGGTCGACCCCGGGGACGACCAGCCAGTCCACTGCGGCAGCTCGCGTCAGCAGTGCCTCGGGCTCCCTCTCATCGAGTTGGAGGTGACAGTGTGTGTCGACCCATCCCATGATGGTGACGGTACCCGGCACGGAAGGTGACCCCGTAGGTAGTCTCGCCCCCGGGGTTGGGAGGTTGATATGGAAACTGGAATCGCACGAAAAATCGACGATCTGGGACGGATCGTGATCCCCGCCGAGACTCGGAGGCTGTTCAACATACGGGAGGGCGACCATCTGTTCATCTCGGTAGAAGGAGGATCGATCATCCTGCGCAAGACAACCGACACCTGCACATTCTGCGGTTCGGACTCGAGGGTCGCTCAGTTCAAGGGCAAAGGCCTTTGCGCGTCATGTCGGGATCAGCTTCGGTCCTGAGTCTCGATCAGAGCCTGGTAGACCGACCGCCGGGAGACCCCGGTGGCATCGGCGACGCGCCTGGCCGCCTCCGATGGTGACGAGCCGCCGACCACCAGGAGCCGCGCCTCTGCGATTGCATCCTCGATCGACAACTTTTCCACCGGCCCGGGCGCGACCACGACAGTGAACTCCCCGCGCGGGTCACGGGACGACCATTCCTCGATAGCCCCTGATATCGCCCCAACCCAGACCTCCTCGTGGAGCTTGGTCAACTCCCGGGTGATCGCAACTTCGCGCATCGGTCCGATCACGGCGGCGATGGCCTTCAGGTCGGCCACCAACCTGTGAGGGCTGATGAACAGGACCACCGGTCGGTCCTCACCAGCTATCGAAGCCAGGCGGAGGGCCCGTTCCTTACCCTTTCGGGGGAGGAACCCTTCGAAGACAAAGCGGTCGGCGCCGAACCCGGCCAATGCCACTGCGGTTGTGACCGCTGAAGGCCCGGGGATCACCGACACGGCAAACCCGGCCTCCCGAGCACGTCGGATCGCCTCGGTCCCGGGATCGGATACACCGGGCATCCCGGCATCGGTGACCAAAGCAACGGTGCGCCCTTCGCCGAGCGCGGCCAGAAGCTCTACGACACGGGCCGACTCATTGCCCACGAACAGAGACCGGACGACTGGTTTCGCCGCGACATGTTGGAGCAGGGTCGCGGTCCGTCGTGTGTCCTCGGCGTAGACGACGTCGGCAGTTTGCAGCGCTTCCCTGAGACGGTCGGAGACATCCCCGAGATTCCCGATCGGTGTTGCGCACACCAGGAGCAGACCGCCTTCAGCCATGGGCGAATTCCACACGATCGGCAACGTCGGGGACTGGCGAACCGGCCGGAAGCTCGAGGATCATCCTTGCCGAGCGGATCACGCTGACCCGGTTCGGATCGAGAGTCCTGACAGCCACCACCTTCATGTCGCAATCGAGCCCGACGACCTCGATAGGCCCCCTCTGGCCGAAGCTGTGAACGCTTCGCGTCTTCAACACCAGCGCCGTGCCGGGAGGGGTGCGGAGATTCCCCAGGAGACGGTCAACGAAGGACCGGGCGAGATAGGCGCGGGTTGACCAACCAGCCGTGGAAAGCTCGACTTGCTTCATTACGTCGAACCTAGGAGATCCCGACCGCGGGCGGAAGCCCCCGCCTCAGCCCCCGACGGAGGCGAGAATCGATTCGCCGACCTCGGTCTCATGAGCGGCGATGAAGGCGAGGCGGTCCTCGAACACTTCGACCCACACCCAATACTCCTCGGCGACTGCCGTCCGGGCAAAATCGAGCATGGCCGATCGAAGCTCTTCGGTATCCCTGTCGGTATCGCCCTGAGCAATGATCAGCAAAGCTGCGTTCTCACCGTCGAACCATTGGGCGTAATAGTCGCCACCCCAGCCATCGGCGGCATCGACCCCCACATCCTCGCCAAGGGCCTGGTCGAGCATGACCCGGAGCCCGAACTCACCCCAGACCGATTCTCGCTCCAACACATAACCCGGTATCGATGGCGGATCGATTTCGACCACCTGGGGCAGATCGCGCCCGTAATCGGCCGGGGTAATGATCTGCTCGGTCGATCCGGGTAGATCGGGCATCTCGGAGTACGCCGCATCCACGGTTTCCCATAGATCCTGGAGATAGTGATGCTGCACCCAGGCCAGCCCGGCGTCGTACGGGAAGATGAGAGAGTCCTGGATGAAAGCCGGTGCCGCGTCGAGGGCGGTGGTGTCGATGTCCAACGCTTCGGCAAAGAACTCACCAAGCTCTCGCTGGGTGAGCGATTGCAGGTAGAGCAACTCCACCATGCTGGCGTCGCCCTCGATCAGCGCCTGATAGGCCGACGCCTCGTCGAGCCGGTCCCCATCGAGCATCGCCGTGTAGACGGCGTGAAAGTCGTGCTGCTGGTCCGTCAGAGAGTGAGTCAACTCATGGACCATCGTCGCTCGCTGTACGACGCTGAATCCTTCGACACGCATCGGGACCACCAGCTCGCCGGTCTCACCGTCGTAGTAACCCGCGACTTGCTCGCCATATAGGTCGGTGAGAAGCGAGGCAAGGTCGACACCATCGTCGAGCAGGCCGAGCAGCTCGTACAAGGCTTCATCCGCCGGGAAGTCGTCGGACTCCTCCTCGATCTGCTGTCGCACCCGCGTCTCGAGCTCCTCCTCGGTGACCACCGAGATGATTGGCGCCTCCAGGAAGCGGAGCCCCCTGAGCTCCTCGGTAATTCGCACCAGAGCCAACAGCTCGTCCTGGATTTCCTGAGGAAGGGACTCGACGCCGGGCAACTCGTCCCAGGTGGGCTCGGGAAGCGTGGAGGTGGTGGTGGTGGCTTCCGACGTGGAGGTCGTGGCCACCGCGGTCGTCGTCGTCTCCTGACCCGCCAATGTGGTGGTGGTGGTCTCGCCGGAAACGCCGGTGCAGGCGGCCAAGAGCAGGGCGAGCGCGACGGCAGACAGGACTCGACGGGTCATACCAGCAGGTTATCGGCAGCCGGGGACTTTGAGTTGACAGCCCCCTGGAGCACCGAGGGAGGAGCGCGCGGGTAGGCGCCGATAACCGGGGGGCGGGGTAGCCTCGCCGAATCGAGGGAAAGGAGGTGATCATGAAGAGAAGCTATGCACGGCTGACCGAGTCTCTGGTCCGGGACAACGGCGTGTTGCGTCCGGCACCGATGACCGAGGCCATCGAGCGGGTGGCCGCCGGGCTCGCCGCTCACCGGGGTGAGTCATTCGGGCTGCTCAGCTGCTCGAAGGGAACCAACGAGATGAACTACATCGCACAGAAGTTCTCCCGGGTGGTCATGGCGAGCAACAACATCGACAGTTGCAACCGGACTTGACACGCTCCCTCCGTTGCCGGTCTGGCAGCAGTGTTCGGAGCTGGTGGCGGCACTAGCTCCTATCAAGAGATCGAGGAGACAGACCTCATAATCATGTGGGGATCGAACGCGCGCGAGGCGCACCCCATCTTCTTCCATCACGTGCTCAAGGGCATCCACAACGGTGCCCGGATGTACGCGGTAGACCCGAGACGAACTTCATCGGCTCAGTGGGCCGACGTCTGGCTCGGCATCGACGTGGGCTCAGACATCGCCCTCTCCAATGCCGTGGCCAGGGAAATCATCCACTCCGATCTGCACAACAAGGCCTTCATCGATCACGCCACCACCGACTTCGACACCTATGCCGCATCGGTGGAGCCCTACACCCTGGAGCGGGGCCAGGAGATCACCGGGGTGCGGGCGGGGGCCATCCGACAACTGGCCCACGATTACGCCACGGCCGAGAGCGCGCAACTGTGCTGGACCCTCGGCATCACCGAGCATCACAACGCAACCGACAACGTGCTGGGCCTGATCAACCTCGCCCTGCTCACCGGTCACGTCGGCCGCTACGGGTCTGGTCTGGTTCCACTGCGCGGCCAGAACAATGTCCAGGGGGGAGGCGACATGGGTGCGCTCCCCAACAAGCTGCCCGGTTTTCAGGATGTCGAGAACCCCGAGCTCCGGGCCAAGTTCGAGGACGCCTGGGGCATTGAGATCCCTGACAAGGCGGGGATGCACATCAGCCTGATGCACGAAGCGATGGACGCGGGCCGTCTCCGAGCCCTGTATGTAGTCGGCGAGAACCCCTTGCAGTCCGAAGCTGACGGCAGGTTGATGAAGCGCCGGCTCAAGGGTATCGACTTCCTCGTGGTCCAGGACCTGTTCTTGACGGCAACCGCCGAAATCGCAGACGTGGTCCTCCCCGCCGCCGGGTGGGGAGAGACCGAAGGGACATTCACCTCCAGTGAGAGAAGGGTCCAGCGTGTGCGCCAGGCGATCGCTCCCCCTGGTGAGTCGAAGGACGACATCGAGTTGATGAGCATGGTGGCCCGGGCCATGGGCTTCGACTGGCCCACCCCCACCGCCGAGCAAGCATGGGACGAGCTTCGTCAGCTGTCCCCGATGCACGGTGGTATGTCGTACCGGCGGCTCGATGCCGAAGGCGGCTTGCAGTGGCCGTGCCCCACTGAAGACCACCCCGGCACCCGGTTCCTCCACGGGCGACTGTGGGAGGAAGAGACCGGCCCCCGCGCCCCGTTCTTCGCGGTGGAATGGGCAGCTCCGGTCGACACCCTCACCGAGGACTACCCGATCCGCCTGACCACTGGTCGCAGACTGGACTCCTACAACACCGGTGTGCAAAGCGGCCGATACTCCTCGCCTCGCCGGATCTACGGCGTACTCGACCTCTCGCCAGAGGACGGGCAGAGTCTCGGGGTCACCGAAGGCGAGACGGTGAAGGTCGTATCACGGCGGGGAAGCCTGAAGGCGCCAGTGCGCTTCGACCGGTCATTACGCCCTGGGCTGGCGTTCATGGCGGTCCACTTCCCCGACGACACCGACGTCAACCAGCTCACCATCGATGCCTGGGATCCGAAGTCGGGCACAGCCGAGTTCAAGGCGACCGCGATCCGCGTCGAGACTTTGGCCACCGTCTGATGGACATACGAGCGCTTCTCGAACGCCCAACCTCCGAGGAGCGGGAGGCGGTCGACGCGGTGTTGGGTGAGCCGGGCTCGTCACGGGATGGAGGAGCCGGTCTCCCTTTGGGTGGCCACCTGGCCTACGGCGGACATGCCGCTCGCGCCCGCCGCCACCTGCTGCTCCCCGCACTTCATGCCGTGCAGGATGCGGTGGGATCGGTGAGCAAGGGCGCCTTGGGATACATCTCAGAGCGTCTCACCGTGCCACCGGCCGAGGCCTACGGCGTGGCCACATTCTACGCCCTGCTCAACACCGAGCCGCGCACCCCGCGTCTCATCCACGTCTGTGACGACCTCGTCTGCCTCCAGAACGGGGCCGATGAGCTGAAGCATGCGATGGAAGAGACCATGGGACCGGAGGGGAGCACCGGGCCCGGGGTTGGTTGGGTGTCGAGCCCGTGTCTTGGCCAATGCGAGCGAGCGCCTGCCGCCCTCGCCCACATCGCCGGCTCGGGCTATAAAAATGTTGCCCCCGCCGATGCCGCCTTGTTGACCGGGCTGGTTTTCGACGAGTTGCCCATCGGCGTCATCCATCAGGACCGATCCGAGTTGAGACTGTTGAGACGGATCGGAGCCATCGACCCCGAGCGCATCGACTCCTATCGCGAGGCCGGTGGTTATCGGGCACTCGACGCAGCTCTTGGGTTGGGCCGTGAGGCTCTTATCTCGACACTGGAGCGTTCCGGGCTGCGGGGCAGGGGCGGCGCGGCTTTCCCGATCGGACTGAAATGGCGCGGGGTCTCCGAAGCTGAAGACGATGAGAAGTTCGTCATCGCCAACGGAGACGAATCGGAGCCGGGGACCTTCAAGGACCGGATCCTGATGGAAGGCGACCCGTTCGCCGTCATCGAGGCCATGACCATCGCCGGCTACGCAACCGGAGCGACCAAAGGATGGATCTACGTTCGCGGTGAGTACCCGATCGCGGAGCGTCGTCTGGCCAATGCGATCGACCAGGCCCGCGGCGAAGGTCTTCTCGGAGCCGGCGTGGCGGCCGCCGGGTTCGATTTCGACATCGAGATTCGACGAGGAGCGGGGGCCTACATCTGCGGTGAGGAAACGGCTCTCTTCGCCTCGATCGAAGGTCATCGAGGCGAGCCACGCCAGAAGCCTCCGTTCCCAACCGAAAAGGGTGTCTTCGGAAAGCCAACCTCCGTCAACAACATCGAGACCCTGGTGGCCGTTCTCTTGGTTCTCGAGATGGGGCCCGAGCAGTTCTCCGCCATCGGCACCGAACGCTCCAAGGGGCCGAAGCTGTTCTGCATCTCGGGCTCGGTGACGCGACCGGGTCTCTACGAGGTTCCATTTGGCGTCTCCCTGGCCGAGCTGATCGCCCTGGCAGGAGGGGTGCGAGACAACCTCGGCATCGGAGCGGTCCTGATCGGTGGGGCCGCGGGCACCTTCGTCGGTGGAGATTCGCTCGACGTCGAGCTCACCTTCGAGGGAGTGGCCGCTGCCGGTGCCGGGCTCGGCTCGGGCGCGGTGATCGTGTTCGACGATCGGACCGACTTCGGCCCGGTCCTGGGCCGGATCGCACGGTTCTTTCGGGACGAGTCCTGTGGTCAATGCGTCCCGTGTCGGATCGGAACGGTGCGTCAGGAGGAGGCGCTGGGCCGACTCGCCGCCGGCAACCCGTTGGGAGGCAAAGCGGAGGAACTGGAGAGACTCGAGGATCTGGCCCGGGTGATGACCGACGCCTCGATCTGTGGGCTGGGCCAGACCGCAGCTTCGGCGGTGCAGTCGGCGATAGGTCTCGGGCTGCGAGGAGTGACGCCGTGACCACCACCTCACAGCCGGTCTCCACGGTCACAGCGCGCGTCAACGGGACCGAGGTGGAGATGGAGGCAGGGTCCACCGTTCTCGACGCCTGCCGCAGCGCCGGTGTCGACATCCCGACACTGTGTTACGGACCGACCATGACCGCGGCCAATGCCTGCCGGGTGTGCGTGGTCGAGGTCGAAGGCTCGCGTGCCTTGGTTCCCTCGTGCTCACGCAAGCTGGAGGATGGGATGGACGTCGATACGGACTCCGACCGTGCCCGGCACAGCCGGCGGCTGGTGATGGAGCTGCTGGGCTCCGCCACCGAGCTGGACCGGGCCGGGGACCAACTCGAGACTTGGATGACCGGCGCTGGAGCCGATCCTGCCCGCTTCGGCACCGCCGAGCCCGAACTCGCCCGTCACGCGCCCACGCCAGGCCACCACCACCCACCCGGCGTCGGAACTTCGGCCACCGTGGCCGAGCCGGTGAAGATCGAAGACGACCTGTACGTGCGCGACTATTCCCGTTGCATCCTTTGTTATCGGTGTGTCGACGCCTGTGGGGTGGAACACCAGAACAGCTTCGCCATCGCGGTGGCGGGCCGAGGTTTCGACTCGAGGATCTCAACCGAGTTCGACGTGGTCCTCCCCGACTCGGCCTGTGTCTACTGCGGCAACTGCATCGCGGTCTGCCCCACCGGCGCCCTCGTCGGCAAGATCGAGTTCGACATGAGATCGGCCGGAAGCTGGGACGAGGGTCGCCAGGAAGTGACCCGCACCGTGTGCTCCTACTGCGGGGTGGGATGCAACCTCGACCTGCACACCCAGGACGGCAAGATCGTGAAAGTGACCTCACCACACGACCACGACGTGACCCTGGGCAATCTCTGTGTGAAGGGCCGATTCGGCTGGTCGTATGTCAGCGGCGACAGTGGCTGAAACGGTCACCACCCGGGCGGTGCTTCGGGCACGTGACGTCGTCGACCGGGTCGACGACCTCCTGGTGGTCGAGGAGCCGGTGGAGATCCGCCTCGAGGGCACCCCTCTGGTGGTGATCATGCGCACCCCCGGCCACGACGCTGAGCTGGCCCTGGGATTCATGATCACCGAGGGAATCGTGAGCCGGCCAACCGAGGTGTCCTCGGTGGAATCGCTGGGTGAGGGCCGCTGGGACGTGTATCTCGCCGAAGGGGTCGAAGTCGACCCCGTGCAGTTCCAGCGCAACTTTTACTCGACGTCGTCGTGCGGGGTGTGTGGCAAGGCCTCCATCGACGCGATCCGGGTGGCGGGAACGGCGCCACCACCCGGGCCGGAGGTGACGCGTGATGTCCTGGCCGGTCTCCCCGAGCGGTTGATCGAGGAGCAACCCGCCTTTCACTCGACAGGAGGGATACACGCCGCGGCCGCCTTCGAACGGGACGGGACGTTGGTGGCGGTGCGGGAGGACATCGGCCGGCACAACGCGGTGGACAAGCTGGTGGGCCATCTCGCCACCACGAGATGGCCGCTTCACGCATTGGGCCTGCTGGTCTCGGGCCGGGTCTCCTTCGAGATCGTCCAGAAGGCAGCGGTCGCCGGGCTGTCCCTGGTATGCGGTGTTTCCGCCGCCTCCAGTCTCGCGGTAGATCTCGCCGAGGAGTTCGGGATGACCGTGGTCGGCTTCCTCCGCGAAGGCGGCTTCACCATCTACACCGGGGAGGAGCGCATCGTCGGCCTGGAACCGCCATTTCTCCCCCCGCGAACGAAGTGAGTGTTGGGGGGAGTACCCCGAAGGGGGGAGGGGGGTCTTGGGGCACTCCTGGCGCCAGGCCGACACAGAAAGACCCACGTCTCAGAACAGGCCTACCACCTCGCCGTTCTCGTCGACGTCTACCTGCATGAACGCCGGTGTAGCCCCCAATCCGGGCATGGTCCGCATCTCACCCAGCATCGGGGAAATGAATCCGGCACCGACCGAGGCACGGACCTCTCGTACCGTCATGATATGGTCACGAGGCGCCCCCTTGAGCGCCGGATCGTCGCTGATCGAAAGATGGGTCTTGGCCATGCAAATGGGCAAATAGCCAAACCCGGCTCTCTCGAAGTCGGCGATCTGCGCCAGGGCCAGCGGCGTGTACTCCACCGACTCCGCCCTATAGATCTCGGTGGCGATGATCTCGATCTTCTCCTTGATCGACCGGTCGAGTGGATAGAGGAATTCGAACCGGCTCGGCTGATTGCACGCCTCCACCACCGCCTCGGCCAGGTGACGGGCACCCTCACCGCCGGATGCGTGATGGGTGGTCGTCACCGCGGCGAACGCCCCGGCGTCGAGAGCCGACTGCTTGATCAGGTCCAGCTCGTGCTGGCTGTCGGTTGAGAACTGGTTGATCGCCACCACCGCCGGCACACCGAACTTCCCGATGGTGGCCAAATGGGCTTCGAGATTGGCCATTCCCGCCCTCAACAGAGGCAAGTTCTCCTCGGTGTAGACCGAGTCGAGCGGTCTCCCTGCCACCACCTTGGGGCCACCGCCGTGGGTCTTGAGCGCACGAACGGTGGCGACCATGACCACGCAGTCGGGTCTGAGCCCCGACACCCGGCACTTGATGTCGAAGAACTTCTCCATGCCCATGTCGGCACCGAACCCGGACTCGGTCACGACGAAATCGCCGAGGTGGAGTGCCATCCGGTCGGCGAGGATCGACGAGTTCCCATGGGCGATGTTGGCGAAGGGACCGGCATGCACGAAAGCAGGTTGCCCCTCCAAGGTCTGCATCAGATTCGGGTGGAGGGCGTCCTTCATCAGCACTGTGACCGCTCCGGCGACCCCCAGGTCCTCGAGGCTGATCGGTCTGCCATCCTTGGACAGGCCCATCACCACCCGACCCACCCGCTCCCGCAGATTGCGCAGCGCCGAGGCATGGTCGGCGCCATCGGCCAGGGCCAGGATGGCCATCAATTCGCTCGCCACCGCGATGTCGTAGCCACTCTCCCGCGGTCTCCCGTCGGCCTCCCCGCCGAGACCAACGACGACGTGGCGCAGGGCGCGATCGTTGACATCGACCACCCTACGCCAGCTGATCCGATTGGGATCGATAGCGAGGCGTTTCAGCCCGAGCTCATTCAGCTCGGCATCGGTCAGCCGGCCCTCGTGGTACCAACGGGCATCGATCGCGGCAGCCACCAGGTTGTGGGCCACCGAGATGGCATGCGTGTCACCGGTGAGATGGAGATTGAACTCGTCCATCGGCACCACCTGACTGAAGCCGCCACCGGCAGCGCCGCCCTTGATCCCAAAGGTGGGCCCCATGCTCGGCTGTCGGATGCATGCAATCGAGGTGTGCCCGAGCAACCCGAGCCCCTGAACGAGGCCCACAGTGGTCGTGGTCTTTCCCTCCCCGAGCGGGGTGGGAGTGACTGCCGTGACGTCCACATACTTGCCGCGTTGTCTTGCTGCGATTCGGCGCAAGGCATCGAGATGGATCTTCGCCTTGCTGTTGCCGTAGGGGATTATCTCGTCGTCTTCGAGGCCCAGGGCTCGGGCCAGTTCGGTGATCGGCTTCAACTTGGCGGTGCGAGCGATCTCGAGATCGCTCGCCATTCGCTGGATGGGGCTCAACAACACTCCTGAAACGTGGCCCTTGAACGGGTTTGCTGCTTCGGAAGGGCCGACACCGCCGCGCGCGGTCCTAGTTCTAGCGGCTGAGCACAGTCTGATGTGGTTCAGCGAGGGCGTTCACCCCGCCCGGGGCTACTTCACCGCCCCGCTGAGAAGACCCGAGACGTAGTAGCGCTGGAGCAGGAAATAGACCAGAACACAAGGGATGATGGCGATGGTGACGCCGGCTTGGAGCATCCCCCAGTCGGTACTCCCCAGGCTGGTGACGCTGCGGGCGGCAGCGAGGACCAGAGGCACGGTGAGACTCCGGTCCCTGGTCAGCATGACGAGGGCGCCGAGGAACTCGTTCCAGGAGGTGACGAAAGCGAAGAGGGTGACGGTGATGACGGCCGGGACGATCGTCGGCATGAAGACTCGCCGCAGCACCTGCCAGGAGTTAGCCCCGTCTACAACCGCGGCCTCCTCGAGCTCACGGGGGACCGCTTCGAACGCGTTGCGCATGATGTACAGGCTGAACGGGATCTGGATAGTGGTGTGGACGATGGCCAGCCCAAGCAGGTTGTTGGTCAGACCCAAGGTGGAGAACATCAGGAAGATCGGGGTGAGGAGCGCTTGGTAGGGGATGATCAGCGCCAACAGGAGGAAGACGAAGATCACGTTCTTGCCGGGGACCGGGAACCGGGCCAGCCCGTAACCCGCCGGCACGGTGAGGGCCAGGATCATCACGATGGTGAGGGCCGCCGTGATGAGGCTGTTCCCCAAGTAGGTGACCAACCCGCTCCCGTAGTCCCAGAGCTTCTGATAGTTGTCCAAACTCAGCTCGCTGGGGAAGTAGGTCGGTGGCACCGCTGCCGCCTCGGCTGTCGTCTTCAGGGATGCCGAGACCGAGAGCACGATCGGGGCGATCATCACTACGCAGAGGACGACGCACACCGCGCCCAGCAGATACCTGTTTCGGCCCGCCCAGAGACGGTTGGGCTCCTTCCTCGTCAGAGGAGGCTCGATCCCGGCTTCGAATGGCGCCGCCTGTATCGGGTCCGATAGGGCCCTGGTCATGTCTCGCTCCGTCTGGTCAGCATCATCTGGACGATGGTGAACCCGAGGATGATCAGCGCCAGGATCATGGAGAGGGCGGCGCCATATCCCAGCTTGAGGTAGGGAAAGGAGTTGAGATAGACGTAGAAGGTCGAAGTAGCCGTCAGGTTGCGGGGCTGGCCCGCAGTCATTAGGTAGAACTGGTCGAAAGCGAGCAGCGACCCGATGACGCTGATCAGTGTCACCAGCAGGATCGTCCTTCGAGTGAGAGGCAAGGTCACCTTGCGCACTCTCTGCCAAAACCCGGCGCCGTCCACCATGGTCGCCTCGGTTATCTCCTGTGGGATCGCCTGGATGGCGGCGACGAACAGGATCATCCCGAAGCCGAGGACCTTCCAGGTAATGGAGATGATGACCGCCCAGTTGGAGAGGTCGGCGTCCACCCCCAACCAGAGGACCGGGGAGTCGATGACCCCGAGGTCCCGCAGGAACCTGTTGATCAGCCCGTAGTTGGGGCTGAAGAGCCAGTACCAGAGCAAGGAGGAGGCGCCAAGCCCGATCACCACGGGCGTGAAGACGAGGGTGCGGGTGAACCGGCTCAGCCCGCTGTTGGGAGTGACGAGGAGAGCGATCAGATAGCCACCGATCATGAGAATCGGGGTGATGTACAGGGTGTACTTCAGGGTGAATCGAAGCGAGATCCAGAACTGCGAGTCCTGGAAAGCGGATACGTAGTTCCCCAGCCCGACGAAGCTGGGAGGAGTTATCAACGACCAGTTGTTGAGTGAGATCCACACCATCTGGAGGAACGGCCAGGCGGTGAAGACCAGCACGAAAGTCAGGGCCGGCAGCACATACCACAGACCTGTCAGTTTGTCGCGCTTGGTCTTGTGCATGCCCCTACTCCCGTCACGAGGCGCCGCTTCCGATGCTATGCATCTCACCGTCGGCTGAGCCGACAGGCAACCGATGAAGCGAGGGCCGCAGCGCCCCGGAGGTCTGACACTGCGGCCCGTGGGCTTCAGCCTGAGCAGTTCGGCGTCATTCGTTGATGATGCTCTCCATCTCCGCCTTGGCATCGGCGATGACCGTGTTGATGTCGTCGTCGCTGTAGTAGACCCTCTGCAACATCTGCAGCCACGGCCCCTGAGGCGAGTTGATCAGCTCGAAGAACTTCAACGTGAACGGGGTCTGCGCGATCTCGATCGCCTTGGACACGTCCTGAACCAGGGGGTTGGCCTGGAAGTACTCGTTGTCGCCCATGTCCGACCTGGTGGTCATGTTGAGCAACTTGGCGTACGCCTCGACCTGCACCTCGTCGGAGAGGATGAAGTTCATGAAATCAACGGCATCCTCGAGACGCTCGCTGCCCTGGGGGACAACCACGATGTCGCCGCCGGCGAAGGAGGAGGCGTCACCGGTGTTCAGCCCCGGGATCACCGTGATACCGAAGTTCATGTCCGGGTTCTGACCCTCGATGCCTTCAGCCCCCGTCACCAGGGTGATGTTGAAGTTGCCGGTGCCCATGATCCCGACCTTGCCCGAGCCAAATACCTGGGCGAAGGTCGCTCCGTCCTCCGACTGAGCGGCGGGGTCGATGAGACCTTCTTGATGCATCATCCGGGCCCACTCCAGAACTGGCGCGATCTGCTCCGGGGTGACCATGGCTTCGTCGCCCGGTTCCACCGGCTCGATCTTGCCGCCGTTGGCCCAGATCATCGGGCCAAAGGTGAAGATGTTGCACCCGGCACAGTTGCCCGGCAGGTAATAGCCGTAGACACCGTCCTCGATGCCGTTGATGGCCGCGGCCATGTCGTGCAACTCGGTCAGGTTGGTCGGCGGCACCTCCGGGTCGAGCCCGGCCGCCTCGAACAGGTCTTTGTTCCAGAACAACGCCGAGACGTCGGCGTAGAGAGGGACGCCGTAGAGAACGTCCTCCCAGGTGGCGACATCGATGTGGCCCTGGCTGGCGGTCGCCAGGAAGGCCTCGTCGATCATGCCGCTGATGTCCTGGAGCTGGCTGGCGCTGGAGAACTGGGGACCGTAGATCAGGTCCAGACCCATCAGGTCGGGCACGTCACCCGTGGCCAGGCCACGCGCCAGACGATCCACCATCGCGGTGTGCTCGATGTACTCCAGGTTGATGAAGCGATCGGGGTTGCGGCCGTTCCAGGCGCAGACCAGGGCGTCGACCATCTGGGCGTTGCCACCGGTCCTCTCCCACATCGTCATTGCCCCTTCGACATCTGACCGCTCCGTGGTGTCGCAGGCGACCACCAACTCCTCGCCGACCGTCGTGGTCGTGTCACCTGCCGAGGTGGTGGTTTCTTCCGGTGCGCCCGCAGTCGTGGTCGGCTCGTCACCGCCTGCGGTGGTGGTGGTGTCCCCCGCGCCACTGTCGGCACAGGCCGCGATCACCATCGCCATGACAATGGCCAGGGTCACCAGGGCTGTGGGCCGACTCCGGCGGTGGCCATCATGCTTTCTCGTCTTCACCAGTTTCTCCTCCTTGTTGGCTGATGTTCTTCTGAACGGTTCGTCGGCTTTCCCGACGTTGCTCGTTGTCACGAGTGGGTGTCGGCGTGGCGAACTTCAGAGCGGCGAGCAAGACCCGCGGCCCCCGCCACCTCTCTCTCCTTGTCCGCCCTCTAATCGGGCTGGTTTGGCGGTTTTACCTGCGTGTGTTTCGTGTGCTGTTTCGTGTGCTTTTTGCGGGTGCAATCCTATGCATACAACGCAATGCTGTCAAACGTAGTCAAAATGGAGACAAAGTACCGGATGACACCACATGTCAGGATCGGCAGTACCGAACTTGATCGCTCAGGGCACGCTGGTCATGTGATGGAATGCCTGGTTCCAGCGGAGATCCTTCTCGAATTGGGCGAGAGTCGAGTTTCGATCTATCGCGGCCAGCTCCACCTGTGCCATCGACGCAAAGTCGCTGATGGTCTCCAACTCGAGGTCGAGACTGAGGCATGTGTGATGCGAGCCACCGGCCAGGAGCCAGCCCCCGGCGGCCGTCTCGAAGTCCGGCTTGGGCTCCCACACTGCCCTCGCCACCGGCAGCTTCGGAAGGGGCGCGTCGGGCTCGGTGAGTTCGACCTCGTTGGCAACCAGGCGAAAGCGGTCCCCCAGATCGATCAGCCCGACGATCACGCCCGGGCCGGGCCGAGCAGTGAACACCAGGCGAACCGGATCAGGTTTGCCGCCGATCGAGAGCGGATGAATCTCACATGAGGGCCGCTCCCCGGAGATCGACGGGCAAACCTCCAACATGTGAGCACCGAGCACCTTGGGCCCCGTGTCACCAAGGTGATAGGTGTACTCCTCCATGAAGGAGGCACCGCGATCGCCCCCTGCACCCATGACCTTCATTACCCGGACCAGGGTGGCCGTCTTCCAGTCACCTTCCGCTCCGAACCCGTAGCCATCGGCCATGAGACGTTGCACCGCGATCCCGGGCAGTTGGGGCAGCCCAGCCAGATCCTCGAAAGTGTCGGTGAATGCTCTGAACCCACCCGCGTCGAGAAAGTCGCGTAGACCCTGTTCGATTCTCGCGGCCTCGATGAGGGACTCGTGCCGGTCCCCTCCCACCCTCAACTCGGGTGACACGTCGTATTGGTCGTGATACTCATCGATCAGCTTGTCGACGGAGCCGCCGTCCACCTGGTTCATGGACTCCTCGAGGTCTGCCACGCCGAACCCATCGACGGCAACGCCCAGCTTCACCTGGGCTTCCAGGCGGTCGCCGTCGGTCACCGCCACTCGTCGCATGTTGCTCCCGAATCGGGCGACCTTGAGACTTCGCGCCTCGTGGAAACCACAGGCCGCCCGCGACCAGCTGGCGATGCGGTCGGCCACACTCGGGTCCTGCCAATGCCCGACCACGATCTTCCTCGACACCCGGAGCCTGCTGAGAATGAACCCGAACTCACGATCTCCGTGAGCCGCTTGATTGAGGTTCATGAAGTCCATGTCGATCTCGGCCCAGGGAAGATCCCGGTTGAACTGGGTGTGAAGGTGGAGCAGGGGTTTGTCGAGAGCTAGAAGACCAGGAATCCACATCTTTGCGGGAGAGAAAGTGTGCATCCATGCGATCACCCCCACGCACGCCGGATCGGTGTTGGCCAGCCGGCAGATCTCCTCGATCGACTCTGCACTCTTGACCACCGGTTTGGCGACGATCCGCACCGGAATCGCTTCGGCCTCGTCGAGACCGGCGGCAATGACATGCGAGTTCTCCGCTACCTGACGGAGCACGTCTTCTCCATAGAGGTCCTGACTCCCGGTAAGGAACCAGACCGTACTTTCTTCGAGCGGCTTCACGCCGGCACCCCGGCCGGCGCCAGGCCCCGAACCCGGGCCTGAATCGATCGCAGTCTCCGCATCTCGGACGACTCTTCTGCGAACCTGTCATGGAGGTCGCGATAGACACCGAACAGGTCGTCGTAGACCGGTGCCGACTCCTCGGTGGGCAGATACTCATCCTCGCCGAGGCGGGCCATGTGCAGGGACGCCTCCACAATGGTGGCATAGCCCCCGGCCTCCGGGCCTGCAGCCACTGCGGCGAACATCGCCGAGCCCAAGGCGGGTGTCTGACGCGATGCCGCCACCTTGACCGGGCGTCCGGTGATGTCGGCAGAGAGCTGCATCAACAGACGATTCTGAAAGGGAAGGCCTCCACACACAACCAGCTCCTCGATCGGTATTCCGGCGGACTCCAGCGACTCGATGATGACCCGGGTGCCAAACACGGTCGCTTCCAACAACGCTCGGTAGATCTCGGCCGGTCCGGTGGCGAGTGTCGCCCCCATCAACAGACCGGTCAGCTCGGCATCGACCACGATCGAGCGATTCCCGTTCCACCAGTCGAGCGCGATCAGACCCGACTCGCCGGGTGACAATCCAGCCGCGGCGTGCTCCAGGGAGCTGTGCAATGTCTCGGTCGACGATTCCCCGGGGGACAACAGGCCGGTGAACCAGGCAAACATGTCCCCCACGGCAGCTTGACCTGCTTCGTATCCGAAGAGACCGGGAATGATCCCGTCCTCTACGACACCGCAGAACCCGGGAACCACTCGCTCCACATCGGACAGTGCGAGATGACACGTGCTGGTGCCCATCACCGCCACCAACCGCCCAGGACCGACCACGGTTGCGGCGGGGACAGACACGTGTGCGTCGACATTGGCCACGGCGACAGGCGTGCCCGGGACCAGCCCGGTCAGTTCGGCCGCGGAAGCGCTGACCACTCCGGCCCGCTCCCCTTGACTCGAGATCTGCCGCGACATCTTCTGATCGATCACATCGGCGAATTCCGGGGCTAGAGCGGCAAAGAAGTCACGATCCGGGAATCCCTCTCCCTTGGACCACAACGCCTTGTAACCGGCGGTGCAGCTGTTGCGTGACTCCACACCCGTGAGCTGCCACACCACCCAGTCGGCGGCCTCGATCAAACGGTCCGCCCGGGCATATACCTCGGGGGCCTCGTCCAGGATTTGAAGGGCCTTGGCGAAGAACCACTCGGATGAGGTCTTGCGCCCGTAGCGGTCGAGAAACGCCTCGCCGCGCGTGCCGGCGGTCTGGTTGATCAGATCCGCCTCTGGCTGCGCCGCGTGGTGCTTCCACAGCTTGACCCAGGAATGGGGGTAGGCCCGGAAGTCCGGCAGACGGCACAGAGGAGTGCCGTCGGCAGTGACCGGGAGCATGGTGCACGCGGTGAAGTCGATCCCGATCCCGATCACCGACGCCGGGTCGATCCGGCTCTCGGCGAGCACGGAGCGGACTGTGACCCCCAACGACTCGGTGTAGTCATCTGGGTCCTGCAACGCCCACTCGGGGGGGAGAACGGTGCCCTCGGGGAGACGCTGGTCGATGACACCCGAGGAGTAACGATGAACGGCGCTTGCCAGCTCCCGGCCCGTCTCCACCTCGACCAGGACGGCGCGAGCCGACTCAGTGCCGAAGTCGACTCCGATCGTGGCCTTGCCCTGGACGGTCATGGCTGCCCGTAATAGGCCATCGGGCCGTGCTTGCGGCTGAAGTGACGATCGAGCAGCTCGAATTCGATCTCCGGCCGGTCGGGCTGGATTGCCAGGGTTCGGTAGGCCAGCTCGGCGGCCAGCTCGAGTGATGCGGCCACATCGACCGCGTTGGCCGCGGTGGCTCCCCACACGAACGGTCCATGTGAGGCAACCAGGGCTCCTGGCACGTCGTGGGGGTGAAGGCCCTCGGGCCCAAACAGCTCGAGTATCACCCTGCCAGTGTTGGTTTCGTAGTCGCCCTGGATCTCGTCCGCTTCCAGTCGCCTGGTGACCGGGACGTCGCCTCGAAAACTGTCCGCATGGGTAGTCCCGAGACATGGGATCGATCGACGGGCCTGGGCCCAGGCCGTAGCAAAGAGCGAATGGGTGTGCACCACCCCGCCCACGGAGGCGATCCCCTGGTAGAGGACCCGGTGGGCCGGGGTGTCCGAGGAGGGTCGGTTGTCACCCCAGACGATCTCGCCGCTGTCGACCGCCACCACCACTATGTCGTCCGCTGTCACCTTCCGGCAGGGGATCCCGCTGGGCTTGATGGCGAACACGCCCTGGTCCCTGTCGACCTCGCTGGCGTTCCCGAACGCCTGGACCACCAGATGGGCTTCGTCGATCGCGTTGTTGGCAAGGGCTACGGCATGCCGCAGCTCGGCGAATCCGTCGTTCATCCTGGCGGCACCGGACCGGTCGACTTCCGGACCACGAGGCTCGGTGGCAGCACGAAGTTGTGCACCCCGCCGTCGGTGTCCGCCTCGACCTCGTCCATGGCCAGTCTGGCGGCGACCGCGGTCATCTCGTTAACCGGCATGTGGACGGTGGTCAGCGCCGGCACAGTGAACTGAGCCAGTGGGATGTCATCGAATCCAACGACCGAGAGACCTCCCGGCACCGCGACACCGATCTCGGCCGCCGCGTGCAACACGCCGGTGGCGAGATGATCCGTGGTGCAGACCACGGCGGTCGGCGGCTGCTCCAACTCCATTAGCGAGCGGAGAGCAGCCGCCCCCCCGGCCGGATCGTTGCTGGCCTCGCGTATGTACTCGGCGCGCACCGGAGCCTTCCTGGCTTCGAAGTACTCGAGAAAGGCTGTTCGTCGCTCCCTGATATCGCCGAGAGGGCGGCCGCTGATGAAGGCCACCCGGCTATGGCCAAGCTGGGTCAGATGATCGAGCGAGGCAACCACACCGGCGCGGTTGTCCGTGTTGACAGTGGGCACCCCGTCGAGGTCGGTTCCGTGCCAGAGGGCGATCACGGGTGTCTGAGAAGCACGCAGGTCCTCGAGGAACTTGGGCTCGTCCCTCATGTCGCCAAGCAAGACGATGGCGTCGCAGTGACGGGTCTCCAACACCGCGCGCAAGGCAATTGCCTCGTCTGCCTTGCTGTGGGCGCTGCCGAGAACGACGTTGTACCCCCGCGCCAGCGCCTCTGTCGACAGCGCCTCCACGGCCATGGAGAAGAACGGGTCGGTGATCTCCCGGACGATCACCCCGAGCAACATGGTGCGGGCGCCGCGCAGACCTCGGGCGAGCGGGTTGGGCCGATAGCCGAGACTGCGAGCGACCTCTTGCACCCGCTCGCGGGTCTCCGCTGCGATAGGAACCGAAGTCGGGGTGTCGTTCAAGACCCGGGAGACGGTTGACTGAGAGACACCGGCGGCGCGGGCGATGTCCTGCATCGTCACGGGTCGGGTGGACACGCTGGGGCCGGTGGCCTTCTTTCCAGATGCTGTCACGTTTGCCTGCTCATCGGGTGGCCATCCTCTGCCGCTGCACGCTTCCACGACCTGAAGTCGAGCGTGGCGTCGACGCCGCGCACGAAATCGGCTCTCGAGGTCGGTTAGAGCTAGATAAAGATAGCATTTGCATACGATTTCATAAACCTGGAACCGCGGGCTGGCTCGTAGGGCCAGCTCACAGGGATCGATCAATCAACTACGGCACATCTATCTTGGGTACGATTGTCAGCATAGCCTTGCCTGCATTGGTTGTCAGCAGTTCGTCACCGGTTCCCACCTGTCCTCCGACATTGAACCTGTAGACCCGAGATCAGGGCGCGACGATCACTTTGAGCCCGCCACGCTCACACAAGGTGGTGAAGGCGGCCTGCGTCTCCGACAGCGGGTAACGATGGGTGATCAGAGTGCGCAACTCGACCACCCGATCGGCCGCCAGCGTGGCAGCGCGGGCCAGGTCGGCAGGCATCATGCGATGGGAAAAGACAACGGTCAACTCCTTGTGCCGGGCGAGAGAGGTGACCAGTGACGTCCGGTCCCGATCGGGGATTCCGACAATCGTTACCCGGGCCCCGGGTCGTGCCGCCACTAGCGCGGTGTGAAGGGCAGCGTCGGTTCCGGCGGTGTCGAACACGACTTCGAGCCCGGACCCGGCGACATCTCCAACCGCCGACCGCTCATTCTCGTCCTCACTCGCCAGCACGACGCTGGTGGCCCCGAGCCGGGAGGCGGCTTGGAGCCGGTGAGGATGGGGGTCGGTTGCCACGATCTGCTCGAGCCCCATCGACTTGAGCAACGCCACGGTGAGAAGGCCGATCGGACCGCACCCAAAGACTCCAGCAGAATGATGCGACTCGACGCCGGCGAGGTCGATCGCATGGAGTGCGACGCCCAATGGCTCGAGCATCGCACCTTCCTCGTCCGAGACCGAGTCGGGCAGTGCTACCAGGCAGCGCTCGGGCCAGGTCAGCCAGCTGCGCAACGCTCCGTCGGTGTCACCGTGACCAGCGAAGCCGAGATTGGAGCACAGGTTGAAGCTCGCCGAGCGACAGAACACGCACTGGAGACAGGGAATCGCCGGGTCGACTGCGACCCGCTCCCCGGAACGTGGCCCCGACTCGATCACGCCGGCGAACTCATGGCCCAGAATCAGGGCGTCGTCGACCACAGCGTCGCCGATCCCCCCCTCCTCGTACCAATGGGCATCGGAGCCACACAGCCCCACCGCGGTCACCCGGATCAACGCCGAATCCTCGACCGGCAGGGCGAGCGGGATCTCTCGATGATCGAGCCGGCCCGGGCCGGTCAAGAAAACGGCGGGCGTCGATGTGCTGGTCAAGTGTTCCTCGGCAAGTTCCGCCGTTGTGGGTTTGACGTGCTCAGGATGCCGCGACAGCAGGTTTGACCTGCTCGATCAGCGCTTCCATGGTCTCCTGATCGTAGGGCGCCGGCATCTCGACCAGGAACGTGTGAAAGCCAACTTGGCGGTAACCCACCATCTTCTCGGCGATTTGTTCCGCGGTGCCTATCCAGAACGTGTGATCGTCGGCGATGTTGGTCATCGGTGTCTGGTTGTGCTCCATCAGGTCTTCGAGGGCTCGCTTCGCTTGTTCCTCGCTGTCCCGGATGACGATCTTCGCCCCCACGGTGCGCTCGATCTCGCTTTCGTCACGGCCCACGTCCGCGCAGTGAGCCCGGAGCACCCCGTCCTTGTGGGCCAGAGTTTCCGGGGTGCCGAAAGCATTCCACTGGTCGGCGAACCGGGCGACCGTGCGCAGTGTCTTCTTCTCCCCCGAGCCACCGATCATGATCGGAAGGTGATCTTGGCTCGGGCCGGGGGTGAGAACCAGATCCCGAAACTCATACGTGGCGTCATCTCCGCTCGTGACCGACCGTCCGTCGAGCAGATCTCTGATCGCTGCGGTCGCCTCGTCGAGCCAGTCGAGCCTCTGACCGAACCCACTCCCGAAGTCGATGCCGAACGCGGTGTGCTCCAGCTCGAACCAGGCCCCACCCAGCCCGAGGACTACCCGTCCTCCACTCATGTGATCGATGGTGATCACCGACTTGGCGACCAGAGCCGGATTGCGGAAAGTGTTGGCGCCCACCAGGAGACCGATGTCTGCTCTCGTGGTTCCCAGGGCCAGACCGGCCAGTGCGGTATAGCCCTCGACGATCGGCTGGTGTGGTTCGCCGAAGATGGCATAAAGGTGATCCCAGGTCCATATCGAGTCGAATCCGAGGTCGTCAGCCCGCTGGGCCGCAGAGAGGAAGCCCGACCAATCGGTGGCCTGGCTCCACAACACAGCCCCAAACTTGAGGTCGGTCATCGGTTCGTCGACTCCTTGCATCCGGTGCGTATCGTCAGAAAACGAATGTAGCATACGAATTCATGACCGAATTTCTCATCGGCGAAAGCAGATCCGGCGGCAGCAGACCTGGTGGACCGCGGTGACGGCAACCTGGGACGGGCGCCCCGTAGCTCCGAGTCAAGGCCGGTTGCGACCCCTGGCAATCGGCGACGTGGAGATAACCGGAGGCTTCTGGTCGGAACGACAGGAAGTCAATGCCTCGGCGACGATCGCCCACTGCCACGACTGGATGGAGCGTTTGGGATGGGTGGGCAACTTCCGGGCAGCAGTGGAAGGACGTCTGCCCGGTGACCGCAACGGCGTTGTCTTCACCGACTCGGATGTTTACAAGCTGATGGAGGCGACAGCCTGGGAGCTGGGTCGCTCCGGCTCGTCGGACGCCCGCAGTCGATTCGACGACCTGGCGGAGGTGATAGCCCCGGTGCAGGAAGCCGACGGCTACTTGAACACCGTCTTCGGTCGCCCGGGGCAGCCCGCCCGATACAGCGACCTCGAGTGGGGGCACGAGTTGTATTGCTATGGCCACATGCTTCAGGCTTCGGTGGCCTGGGCCAGGGTCGGGGGCTCGGACATGTTCGTCGATGTGGCGAAGCGGGTCGCCGACCACATATGTGACGCCTTCGGTCCGGGCGGCATCGAGAGGGTCGGCGGGCACCCTGAGGTCGAGATGGCGCTGGTCGAACTCGCCCGGCTCACCGGCGAGGAACGCTATCTCCATCAGGCCGGCCTCTTCGTCGATCGGCGAGGACACCAGACACTGGATGACATCCACTGGGGCCGTTCCTACTTTCAGGACGATGTCCCGGTTCGCGACGCCCGGGTGTTGACCGGTCACGCGGTTCGGGCCCTCTACCTGGCAGCGGGGGCCGTCGATGTGGCGATCGAGACCGGGGACGAGGATCTACTGGAGACGATCATCGGGCAATGGGAGCACACGGTTGCCCGGCGCACCTATCTCACCGGTGGCATGGGCTCGCATCACGATGGCGAGAAGTTCGGCGACGACTTCGTCTTGCCTCCAGATCGCGCCTACTCGGAGACCTGTGCCGGAGTCGCCTCGGTGATGCTGTCCTGGCGGTTGCTGCTGGCCACCGGAGAGACGCGATTCGCCGATCTCGCCGAGAGAACCCTGTACAACGTGGTGGCCACCTCCCCTTCACCCGATGGCCGAGCCTTCTTCTACGCGAATCCGCTTCATCAGCGGGTTCCGGGAGTGATTCCATCGCCGGACACGGTTAGCAAGCGAGCCTCGTCGAGCCTGCGCGAGCCATGGTTCGCCGTTTCGTGTTGCCCAACCAATGTGGCTCGGACCTTTGCCAGTCTCGGGGCATATCTGGCGACGACGGATGATCAAGGACTCCAGATCCATCAGTACGCAGACAGCCGCATCTCGGCCACGATCGGAGACGCTCGCCGAGCCGGTGTCGACGTGACAACCCGCTATCCGGCAGACGGACGGGTCTCGATTCGCGTCACCGAGACCGACGGGAACCCATGGTCGCTGACCCTACGGGTGCCAGAGTGGAGTGACAACGCTTGGCTCACCGATCGGGGGGATCGGCGGCGGGTCGGGCCTGGTTCGGTGACAGTGGCGCGAGTATTTGCTCCGGGGGACCAGATCGAACTCGAGTTGTCGACCAGCCCGAGGTGGGTCTTCCCGGATCCCAGGATCGACAGCGTCAGAGGCTCGGTTGCGGTTGAGCGGGGTCCGCTGGTGCTCTGTGTCGAGTCGGTTGACCTTCCTCGTGGCGTTGGAGTCGACTCAGTCCGCGTCGACCCGGAGGCGGGGCTGGAGGTCGACGACGAAGTAGTGACGGCTGGCGGGCGTTTGGTCGAAGTAGACGAGCATCCCTGGCCCTACACCGGATCACCTGGAGCGGTCACGGGCGACACCATCCCGGTGCCGTTGGTCCCCTACCACCAATGGGCGAGTCGCGGCCCGTCCACCATGCGAGTGTGGGTGCCAACAACGAACCGTTAGGAGTCTCCGGGCTCCTAGGTCTTCGAGCTCCTCAGATCCCGATGGACGGTGGCCGGCTGGCCTGACGTCATAGAGAATTGCTGAGCTGGAAAGACTGGGCCAGTCCGGTGAGCTCGAAGAGCCGGACCACCGGTCCCTTCTCTTGCACCACCAGCCTCAGCTCTCCTCCGCTTTCGCCGACCCGATCGTGCTCCTTGATCAGCATGGCGAGACCCGTGGAGTCGATGAACTCGACACCACGCAAGTCGACCGTGACCACCTGGCCGGAGAGTTCGGCGATCGCGGCCTGAAGCTTGCCGGCGGAGGCAAGATCGATCTCACCGGTCGCCACGACGACGGTCTGCTCTCCGATACGTGTTGTTTCAACATGAATCAGTGGTTCTATCACCACGGAAACTGCCCCTTCCGATTCGACCACGAGATCCGAGTTTCGGACGGTGGAACTCCGCCGAATGGGGAATGTTACCGAGACGGCAACGCAAAGAGACTTGGAAAGTGATCAGGTTCGAGTTCGGCCGGGTCTCGGCCGAGTCGGCTTTGTCGCAGTCCGGCGGAAGAGACTCGACCGGGGTCGGATGGTCCCCGGGGGACGGGTACGAGGAGGGAGCAAGTCAAACGGGTATTCCCGGGGAGGAGTTCTTGCTCCCTCCCTCGTTATCGAGCAGACGGCCGACGACTCGGCCTTCTGCAAGTCGTATCACTGGACCTGATCACCCAAGAGGGCGTCTCGAGTGATGACCAGCTGTCTATCGATACCCATTGAGACACAGGCTCAAACAAGAATCGTGCGGTGATTCTCTGCGGCCGTAAGTGTTGACTTACCGTAAGTGTGGACTTACAGTGGGAGGATGGACGCCAGTCCTCAATTCACTGCCCTCGCCGACCCCACCAGGCGGTCGATCTTCGAGAAGCTCACCAGACTGGAGAGCTCGGTTGGAGCTTTGTCTGACGAGCTGCCCGTGAGCCGCCCGGCCGTATCCCAACACCTCAAGGTGCTGGCGGACGCCGATCTGGTGACATCTCGACGAGAGGGAGCGCGTCGTATCTATTCGGCGAGCCGTCTCGGACTGAGCGAGTTGGGCAAATGGCTAGACACAATCTGGGACGACGCCCTCGATTCATTCGAGGCGGCGGCCGGCAAGGAGAAGACCATGACCGAATCCACAACCGGGCTTGCACCCGTTATCAAGACGAGGACCGTCCCGATCTCTGTTGAAGAGGCTTTCACACTGTTCACGGAGAAGCTCGACACCTGGTGGCCTCTCGACGGCTTCTCGATCGGTTATGACATAGAGGGCGCTGCTCCGGTGTCGGTGAGATTCGAAGGGCGGGTCGGCGGCCGGGTCGTCGAGATCGGTCAGGACGGTCAGGAGCGTCCTTGGGCCGATGTGATTGCCTGGCAACCACCCAGCAGATTCGTGCTGGCCTGGCATCCCGCTCTGGAGCCGGTGGCCGCCTCGATCGTCGAGGTTCGCTTCAAGGATCTCGGATCCAGCACCGAGGTCTATCTCGACCATCGAGGGTGGGAGGAGTTCGGCGCTGAAGGCAGCCAAATCCGCTCTCAGTACGACCCGGGATGGGAGGTCGTTTTGGCCCCGTACATCGCCGCCGCCACGGCGAGCCCACACAGCGATCCGTCTTGAATCTCTAAAGCGTTCTCGAGTTCACGCCCCATCGGCGGCGCACCCATCAGCCGGGTAAAGAACCTGTCTGATCCACAAGCCGGTCATTGAGCGAGTGCTTTTCGGTTCTTAGGATGAATCGTTGGTGAGCCGGAAGCTGGTGACGAGCCTGTTGGTGATAGGTGGTGTCCTTCTGCTTCTAGTCGTCGTGCTCGCCCTATCGATCCCGTCAGAATCCATCACAACTTCGGAGGACGGTACCCACACCCTGAAGATCGCCATGCTCTCGGTGCCGATAGCCGAAACCGAGCCACTGGTGGAGAGTCCAGACCAGTTTCTCGGGGTGCCCCATCCCAACCCAGAGTTCGACACGAGCGGGTTTGGTCCCGACCTCACTCTCCAGCAGGACACCTCCGACCTCCCGGGGTTGGATTCAGAGGAGGTGCTACGGGCCGTCTACCTAGGGCACGACACGAACGGGGAGCCGTACTACATCTGGCATAGCGGATCCCCTGACCTGAGAAGGATGATCGGCCAGATCATCGCCGACTTCGGCGCGGTCGGGCGTCTGGAGACGAGTTATGGAACCCTAGAAGTTGGTGAGGCGTTGTGGGAGAACTCACGCGAGGAGATCATCGCTGAAATGGGCCTCACAACCGGCTCCATCCTCACCTCACCTGAGGGGACCACGTTCACTGCCGAGTGGCACGCGTTACCCGAAGACGTTGCTGTGGTCGTCCTTTACCAGGACGACCAGCCCGTCGGCTGGCAACGTCCAGTCAGCGGGTCGGCAGCCTTCCAGTTCGATTACGGAACTGATGAAGATGCCTTTGGGCTAGACGGTGAGATGGTCGCCTTGACAGCAACCGGCGAGGAGTGGAAACGTTTAGTCCTCTTTCCCGGTTAGGGCCGAACAACTGGTGGATAGCGGATCCGCTCGTCGGGCTCACGTGCGCGCGAGCGGCACGTCTCGCTCCGAGGCAACAGCGATCCGCATTCGCGCCTGGCGCCGAAGATTGATGTAACCCAGAGTGCCCTTGTCAAACGAGTAACTGGTATGGAAGAGAGAGTTTCCGCCGACGCCGATGTGGAGTTCCGAACGGGCGACCCGGTCATTTGGCCCCTTCCCGATTTCGATGACTTCTACGAGCGGGAGTTCGACTCGGTGGCTGCCCTCGCATATGTCCTGTCTGGGAGTCGCCTGGCCTCCGATGACCTGGCGCAGGAGGCGTTCCTCACCGCCTATCGCCGTTGGGGAGATATCGGCCGCTATGACGACCCGGGCGCATGGGTGAGGAGGGTCGTGGCCAATCGCTCCGCTTCACTCGTGCGACGCACATTCTCCCGTACGAAAGCTCTGATACGACTTGGGGAACGTCTCGAGCCGGCTCCTGAGATGAGTCCGGACACTGTGGACGTGTGGCGGGCGATCCGCCGCCTCCCCAGGAGGCAGGCACAGGCTACGGCTCTCTATTACCTCGACGATCTCACTCTCGACGATGTCGCGGCGGTCTTGGACTGTTCGGTCGAAACGGTTCGAACTCACCTACGGCGAGCACGCAAGGCACTTGCTCGCACTCTTGATGCAGGAGACACCAATGACGGTTGATCAGAAGGTAAGAGAAGCGGCATCTGAAACCCGGTCCGCGTTCGCAGGACGGCCTCGACCGCCAATTGGTCGGCTCGCCAGCCGAGCTGTCGTCCGCCGATTCACCGCGGTCGCCGCCAGCATCCTCCTGGTTTTCGCCACGATCGGAGTTGCTGCCTGGGTGGGATCAGGCGATGTGGCCGGGACTGCCGACACACCCCCTGTGACCTCTGCCACGTCACAGCCGGTCACCGAACCCACTGTCAACACCGTCCCGCCTACCACCGCCCCGACCTCCACGCTGCCCGACGACGACGGGCTGTCGGACACGTCCGCGATTCCCGAGGGCTGGCGCAACGACTTCCCCGAGGACGGCCAGTTCCTGCTGTTGGACAGTGGCATCGCTCTCGCCGCATTCCCAGAATCCGAATCGGAGAACGACTGGTGGATGACGATTGCACACGCTCCGCATATCGACGGTATCCATGAGTTCGGACCAGACGACCAAGGAACCACATTGCCTGGTATGCCTGAAGTCTCACTTCTGGTCGCATTCAGCGACGAACGCCCCGAGATCGTCGTGGCCGGTATAGCGCCAGCCGACACATCAACGATTGAGATCAGATTCGGCGATGCCACGATCAAAGTCGACCGTGTATTCCAACGGGGTGAAGTAGGTCGGTCTGTGTTCGTTGGGTCATTCCCTTCAGAATTGCTAGCTAGCCAGAACCCTCCGATCCCTGTCGAGATGTCAGCCACCGGCGCCGGCGGACAGCAGATCACCCTTCCCGATATCAGATACCAAGGCTCCTCGGGCAACCACGAGTACGCCGGACCGATTACACCCGAGCTATTCCGCATCCCACCACCCTTGATCGCTGACTCGATCACAGCCGACAGCCTGCCCAAGGTAGTCAGCTGCCAGGGAGGGCCAGGAGTTGAGAATCCACCCGCCAACCGAGGCGGCGAGATCACGGACGGTGAGGTGCTACCCAGCCCTGAGACTGCCCTCCGAGCACTACTCGCAGGAGAACTCAGGGACACTTGGTATCCGCAAGGCGGCTACATCGAAATAGCACTTCCCGATGGCACAACGGCCTACGCCGTTCCCTTCAACGGTGACCTGAATAGCGGAGCAGTGATGCTGATCGAAGTGGAACGGACGCCAGATGGCTGGACAGTCACATCCTGGGAAGGCAGCGGGTGCTGACCATAAAGAAGCGCCGGCTCTCCCAACCCGGATAAGCGACTGGGACCATCAGGCCCAGTCAGCGTCGATCGGCTCCAGCACCCAGCCAGCCGTGACTGCATGGTCGAAGGGACTGCGGCCCCGGACACTTGACCAAGGAAACCGTCCGGCGCACGCGAACTGTGTGGCTCTCAGGCCTGTTCTGGCTCTCACTCCCCCGGCTGATGGTGCGATGGCCGGAGGAGTCTGACCGGAGCCGGGAGCGTCAGCCGCACGTAGTTCATCAGCAACCAGCGACAGGTGGCCAGCGCAACTCATCGTTACGCAGACAGTCTTGATCGTCTCGATCGGTCGCTCCGCGGAGATTTCGGAGACGGCTACAGCCACCACCAACAGTTCTCTGGCGGAATCGCCCAAGTCTGCGACCGACCGGGATCGCCACGACTGCGCTCGTCTCTTTGGCCGGACCCTGGGCCTGCTGCCCTCGAGCGACCGGGAGCCGAAAGACCCTGGACATCTCGAGCTACGAGCGTTCAACTCAATGGAATGGCCACGACCACGATTTCCGGTGAATCGCTCCCTAGGCTCGGAGGCGTCGGCGCTGCCCTCGAGGCGACCGTTCTCGGTGTCGGCATCGTTGGTCTGATCGTCGCGTCGTCCGTCCTCCGGCCCTGGCTAGCCGTTCTGTTCGGGATCAACGCGGCCATGGGCGGACTGTCACTTGATGCGCTTAGCGACACCAACGCGATCGACATCGTCGTCCTTGCCCTGTCTGCCATCGCATTCGCCGGCTTCTGGCCCGGGCCAGGCAAGCCGCACAGAGTCTGGATGGGACTAGCGATTCTCCTGCCGCTCGCCGGCATCGCAGTGCTTCTCGCTACAGGCCTCCAGGGCCGCTCCGGTCTGATGGGCGGTGGCCTCGTGTTGTCGGTTCTGCTGATAGGCAATCGAACGTTCAGACCCTTGGGGTATCTCGCCGGTGTCGCCAACCTGCTCCTCTTCGTCGGCGACTTTGCCACCTCCGGGGCTCGCTCCGCTCTCGTCGCCAGCCTGGTCGCGTTTGGCTACATCCTGCTCATAGTCTGGTTCGTCTGGATTGCCTGGTTTCTGATGTCGAGAACGTCGACCGGTCCCGTGCCCCGGTCTGGCTGACATACGGTGCGCGTCGGCTGGGGGAGGCTCCTGAGGCGACAGGTAACGCCCTGATGACCGAGCGCGGCGAGTGCTATCCGGTCTACTGTCGATGCGGCAAGCTGACCTCGGTGATTCTCGGAGTCGTTGCTTTTATCGGCGGATACCTGATTCTCTTCCCGACTGGGTGAAACAAACCCGGTGGGGTGTCGAGTTGGGAACGATGCGTAACCTTATGGGTAACCCTGCCTTCTCGCTTTCGGACTGCGGTCTCGCCAACCAATTCGACATCCTCACACCGCTTGCAGTGGGGCTTCTCGCTGGTGGCATGACGCGGCGGCTGCAGGGACCGAGGACCACGGACCGCTCCATAGGGCACTTCCCGCTAGGGGTGCCAAGCGAAAGAGACGAGCTGCTCAGGTAATGGCTCGTGGGAGGCGGAGCCTGAAGACGCTCTTCCCGTTGAGGTGGCGGTACGTCAGGTTCCCTTCCATGAGTTGGGCGAGACCTCGGGCGACGGTTAGCCCGAGACCGGCCGAACCGGGCTGGCTGGGCTCGGACTGGTAGCGGTAGTACGGGTCGAAGATCCTCTCCCACTCCTCTTCCGGTAGACCAGGACCGTCATCCCGGACTTCTAAGAACACCGCGTCCGTGTCTGTCCCCACCTCGATCTCGATGTCGTCCCCTCCGTGGCGGAGAGCGTTCGTGATGAGATTGCGGAGGATCTGACGGACTCTCGCCGGATCTGCCAGCCCTCTCGAGTTGTCACCTGTGATGACTATCCCGGCAATCGTCTCTGGGTCCCAACTCTCCAGGACCTGGGCCAGTTGTGCGCGCAATGCTGTAGGAACCTTGGTGACCTCGACTTTGCCGATCTCGATCCGCGCTGCGACCAGGAGATCGTCGACTATCCCCGAAAGGTCGAAGGCTTCTCGGGCTATGAAGTCGACCATCTCATCTCGGTCCGCCGACCGCATCTCGGTCTCATTCGCGACTCTCAGCATCTCGGCGAATCCCAGCACCGCGGTCAACGGTGTCCGTAGCTCGTGACCGACCGAGGCGATCAGCTGGTCCTTGGCCTCGATCAACTCTTCGAGTTGCCGTTGAGTATCACGAAGCTCCAACTCGACCTGCCGGCGCTGATCCAACTCTTTCTCGATCTCCGTCTTCAGGTCGCGCAATCGGCCGACCACGATTCCGATCATGACGAACATGAGAAACGGAATGCCGCGATAGACCCCGAGCACGGCGTCCAAGCCCGGGCCGACCAGTTCGATTACGAGAACCGTGGCCACCGTCAAGCCGACGATGAACGCTGCGGCAACACGAAGTCCGAAGGAGCCGCCGGCGATGACCAGGGGAATCAACGCCAGCAGAACCACTGCCGGATTGTCCAACGGCGCCACCGCGACCAACACAGTCAGATAGCCAGCCGTCGACAGAGCGAGAAGAGCGCGGGCCCAACGCATCAGCCCACACCCACACGCGACGCGAACAGTGATTCCACCAAGCCTCCCTACCGAGGTCACCGCCGGCCGGAGTGGCCAGCTTCAACAGAATTACGTTCCCATCATGCCGCATCGTGTCTCAGCAACGTCTCAACTGACGCAGACCGCCTGTGGCACCTGGCGCGAGTCCAGTCGTTCGGGGACGACGCATTCGGATCGGCGCTGGACGGCCGGAGTCTCGCCAGTTCCGATCGGGCTGAACGATTACGAAGCGATGGCGAACAGCCGCGCCTAGGGATTGACCGAATCGCTTCGGTCGCCGATGAATTCTCCGGGCTTGAAGTGGATGAACGCCGACTCGCCGAGGTCGAATGACGAGGCAAGTCGGTTCAGCTTGTGGGGATTGACGCTCGTCGGCTTCCAATGGCCCGTTGTGACCCTTTCCTCGAGCACCCTCACTCCCGCGACCAGCTCGGCCGATGTGAAGTTGCAGTGACCAGAGCGGTCAACGAACGCCTGACGGAAGAGCCTCCGCGAACGGCTGGAGCGCACGTCGTCGGCATACTCTTCTTCGTGCTCCACCGGGACTATCAGGTCGTCGGTCGTGTGGATCGAGAAGACCGGCATCTGAAGGTCACCGTCGGGCTGGGAATGACTGAGCATCGAACTCACAGCGGCGTCGTTGAAGCTCACGTCGGCAGTCTCGGTGAGCAGATCCAGGTCTGCTCGGAGGCTGAGTCCTGCCTCGCGGTATTGTGCCGCGACCAGCCGGCGGTAGGGGGACTTCGAGAGAAGACGCCGGTAGTCGACACCCTCGTTCCATCCTGAGTCGCCGCCGGCGGCCGTGATCAGGTCATAGCGAGCCGGGGTGACAAAGCCGAGAACCTCTCCGAGCTGGGAGCCCGGGACCTGATACAGGGCCGCCGCCAGAGCGATCCGGGCACGTCCCTCTGGTGTCGATTGGCCGGCATCGACCGCCGCTGTCAACGCCCCGGTAGCGGCGAAGGCAGCATCCTGTGTCGCATAGCCCGCGATTTGGATGTTCCCATCGGCGAGCAGCTCGTTGATGGCATGGGCCCCGTCCAGCTGATAATTGTTGAGGTCCGCTCCGCCGGCCACGATGCCGCAAGTGGGCAAGGCTCCGTCGATGACGTCTCCAGCGGACTCTGCAAGTAGGGCGGTGACCAGCCCACCCATCGACGACCCGTAAGCAAGAACCGTGTCCGGCTCGATGCCTATTGCATCGATGGCCGCTTGGAGAGAATTCACCTGGTCGTCGGGCGCCGTCGTGACGGCCCATCCTTTGTTGGCGTAGGACGATGCAACGACTGCGTAGCCGAGATCCAAGAGCTCAGGTGCCGCAGGGGTGGTGTTGATCGCCGGGGTGGGGTTGGGGAATGGGAGGAAAGAAGGGACGTACCCGTGGCTATAAAGAAGCAGGGTGCCGTTCCAGTCTTCCGGCACTGCCGCGATCCACTCGGTGCCGTTGGCGAGTTGTCCGCTGAACTCCTCGTCGGCGAGCGCGGCAGGAGCAGGTGAGAACAACGCGACAAACAAGGCCAGCAGCAGAGCCAGGATGAGGGCCGAGGCCCGATGCCTCTCAGAGTGAGCGATGGACACCATTGGCGACACTCCTTTGCGAGCCAAGGCATGGGCCTCGAAGCCGAACAGCCTCTCCGGAGGCCAATACTCGCTGGGAATATATCAAGTAGCTTGATGCACTGTCAAGCTACTTGATAACCACTGAGCGCCTGAGCCGACGATCTCTATCACGTCCTGAGCTAAGCACGGCTGGTAGGTGAGCTCGCCTCGACTTGACTTGCGCGCTGTCCGCCAGGTTGGCGTACGAGTCCCCGGTCTTGTCCTGGGTACACCCAGAACCAGAACCTCCCTCCCGCCGCTCTGGCCACTTCCTCGATGGACCGAGCACGCAACGTTCACGACACCGGGTTGTCTAGGTAACCGATTCGATCGATCTCAACCCGTACGTCATCTCCCCGGGAGAGGTATCGGGGTGGATGGCGCAAGAACCCCACTCCTCCCGGGGTTCCCGTGGCGATGAGATCACCCGGCTCCAGGGTGATCCCCTGGGATATGAAGCTGACCAGGTCATCTACCCCGAAGATCATCGAGGCGGTTGACGAATCCTGCATCACCTCCCCGTTGAGGACACAGCGGATCCCCAATGCCTGCGGATCGGGGACCTCATCGACGGTGACGATCCAAGGCCCGACGGGGCAGAAGGTGTCGAGTGACTTTGCCCTGGTCCATTGCTGATCACGGACTTGCAGGTCGCGTGCGGAAACGTCGTTGACACATGTGAAGCCGAAGACGTGTTCGCGTGCCTCCGCGACCGAGACCTGACGGGCCTGCCGACCTATCACCACCCCGAGCTCGGCTTCGAAGTCCACCTCGGCGCTGAGCATGGGCAGAACGACTGATCGTCCGTGCCCGATGACGCTGCTGGGCAGCTTGGCGAAGATGAGCGGCTCGTCCGGGGGATCCACGCCGCCCTCGGCGGCATGATCGGCATAGTTGAGCCCGACGCAAATGATCTTTGCATCACGGCCAACCGGCGCCCGAAGCTCTACGGACGACAATGGGATCGGCTCTCCGTCGGGCACGGGGGACAGGACGTCGGTTCCAGCGGGAACGATGGCATTGCCGGACACGATCCCGACACCATCACGCCCATCGAGGGAGTATCGGGCGACCTTCAAACCCGCGCCCCCGACTCGACCACGAACCAGTGAGTGGCAGGCGTGCTCATCATGTTGCGGAGCTGTCGATCATGCGCCGCAGCGAAGCCTCGGTGGTGGCGACGTGGACCAGGGCAGCAGCCTCTCCGAGCGTCGGGTCGTGATCTTGCAGAGCGCGGAGGATCTCGTCGTGTTGAGCAATGGTCTGTTCCTTGGCGTTCTCCTCGATGACACCGCGCCAGATTCGCGAGCGCATCGTCCTCGTGGAAACGCCGCCCAACATCGAGGCCAGAGTGGAATTGCCGGAGGCCGCGGCCACCACCGCGTGGAAGTCGCTGTCCGCTTGCACCAAGACTTCCTGGTTCTCGGCTGAGCGCATCCGGCCTAGGAGCCTGGCGAGTTCTCCCAGGGTCTCGTCGTCGATCCGTAGCGCAGCCAGAGCCGTCGCCGCCGGCTCGAGGATGCGACGTACCTGGATCAACTCCAACGAGAAGCCCTCGGCCATGAGCTCGGCGGCGGCACCGATCCCGTCCAACAACTGCTCGGGGCGCAGACTGGTCACATAGGTCCCGTCACCACGACGCACGTCTAGGACGCCGGCGGTGACCAGACCTCGCACTGCTTCGCGGACGGTGTTCCTCGAGGCTCCCAGCTCGCCGGCAAGCTCCGCTTCGGGAGAAAGCTTGTCGCCGGGTGCGAGCGTCCCAGTTGCAATCATCTCTCTGATCTGACGTATAGCTGCCTCGGTCAACGGCGCCGACATTGAATCCTCGATCCGAGTAGACATCGGATGTTTCAGCCCCTATCGTAGCTTGCGAGCCACGACACCGGGCAAATCTGGAGTTATACACCCAATCACTCGGGTCACGGGAGGAGATGACAGGTGAAGGAGCGGATTGGCCGCCCTGTGGAAGCCGGACAGATCGAGCCCGATTCGACCACCCCATCTGCTCGCTCACGCGACAGGATGATGGTTGGCAAGGAGACGGCACCGATGCACCAAAGCGCCGAACCCCCAGCCCGATCCGACGCGGCGTTGCGAATGGCGTTGTTCTTGCTTCGAGCAGGGCCGCTGCTGATCCTCGTCCTCCTGATCCTCGTCATCGCATCGGTGACACCGCTCTTCCTCACTACGCGCAATATCGGGAACGTGCTGGCCCAGACCGCGGTGATCGCCGTGTTGTCGCTCGGCCAGCTGCTGGTGATAGTCACGAGGGGGATCGACCTCTCAGTGGGATCAACACTTGCCCTCGCAACGGTTGCGGGCGCCCTGGTGTTTCACAGCGGAAACTCGAGCCTGGTGGTGATCCCCGTGATGCTCGGTGCGGGAGTGTTAGTCGGCCTCGTCAACGGCCTCCTCTTCGTCAAAGGGCGGATACCGCATCCGTTCATCGTCACCCTCGCCACCTTCACGTTGGTGCGCGGCGTGGCACTTTGGCTCTCCGATGGCCGACCCATCCAGGAGGTGCCGCAAGTGGTCCAGGTGATCGGGGGCGACTCGATCCTGGGGTGGATCCCGGTGTCTACCTTTGTGGTCGCTGCCGTGGCCGTGGCCGTGTGGCTGCTCACCACCCGTGTCGTCTGGGGCCGCTGGATCTACGCGGTGGGCGGCAACCCGGAGGCAGCGCGACGAACCGCAATCCCGGTCTCGGCGATCCTGGTCTCGGTCTATCTCTTCAGTGGGTTGACCGCCGGCATCGCAGGCGTGCTCACCGCCGGTCGGACGAATGCCGGTGCCCCCACCTTTGGCGCACTGGCCGAGCTCGACGCAATTGCCGCCGTGATCATCGGCGGTGCAAGTTTTCTCGGTGGACGGGGGAAGGTGAGCCAAGCCCTGGTCGGAGCGATGATGATCGGCGTCATCAGGAACGCCATGAACCTGGCGAACCTGGACTCGTTCTTCCAACTGATCGTCCTAGGGATCGTGATCATCGTCGCCGTCGAGTCCGACGTGCTGCGCGGCTACCTGGAGAACCGGCTCCGTCTCATACAGGCGACGCGAACGTGACGCAGGACGGCTCCTTCCCCATGTTGAGCGTACGCAGTGGAACCAAACGCTTCGGCGGTGTGCTCGCCCTGGACGAGGTGGACGTCGATGTGTTCGCCGGGGAGGTCCTGGCGGTTCTCGGAGACAACGGAGCCGGCAAATCGACCCTGATCAAGTGCATGAGCGGAGTCCACCGACTCGATTCGGGAGTGATCGTTGTCGACGGGGATCCGGTGCAGATGCACAGCCCTTCCGATGCCCGCGCTCTCGGGATCGAGACGGTCTACCAGGACCTGGCTCTCTTCGACAATCTGAGCCCGACTGCAAACTTCTACGCCGGTCGGGAGATGGCATGGCCACGCTGGCTGCCGACGGGGATGCGGTTGCTGCGAAGGCGGTCTATGTCGCAGGTGACGCAAGAAGTCCTAGACCGCCTGCAGGTGGCACTCCCCGACTTCGAGGCTCCGGTTGGGCTCATGTCAGGAGGACAGCGTCAGGCGGTGGCGGTGGCCAGGGCGACCGCCTTCGTCTCTCGCCTGGTGATCCTGGACGAGCCGACAGCCGCTCTCGGGGTGCGCGAGGCAGCACGGGTGCTCGACCTGATCAGGCGGCTCCGTGGCGAGGGCAAAGCGGTGGTGGTCATTTCCCATGCCATGGATCACGTTATCGAGGTGGCCGATCGGGCGCTGGTGATGCGCCGGGGCCGCAAAGTGGGCGAGTTGACCCCATCCGAGGACTCTCGAGAGCAAATCGTTTCTTTGATCGTTGGAGGTGAGGGTTGACGGATTGACCTTGCAGGAATTCGGCGCCGACCTGGGTGGCGGCGGCCGGGGCAGAGAAGTGAATCCACCCAACAGATATGAGGAGGAACGGAATGCGAACAAAGACGGCCCGCCGATGGGCGGCCATGTTGGGGGTCCTGATGCTTGTAGCCGCCTGCGGCGGCGACAGCGAGGGCTCAACTACCACTGGACCTGCCAGCACTGAACCAACGACGACCGACGCGCCGGCAACCACCGCCGCGCCGGATACGACCACCGCAGGCGAGAGCTACAAGCTCGGGCTGATCACTAAGTTCCCCGTCGACTTTTTCTTCATCATCGAAGATGCAGCAAAAGCCTGGGCGGCTGACCATCCCGATGTCGAGCTTATCACCGGTATGGGCGAGTCAGGCTCCGACGACGAGGGCGTGATAGCCCTCATCGAGTCGATGGTCGCCCAGGGGGTGAACGGGATCGCAATCACACCGACCGGGCCCGCGGTTACTCCTGCGCTCGATGCGGCAGTTGCGGCCGGCGTCGACATAGTGCTCATCGACAACGACCTGCCTGATTGGGATGGCAAATCCGCCGTCGTGGCGACCGACAACTTCGCCGGAGGAGTCCTCGCCGGCGAATGGCTCGCCGAGAACCTCGAAGCTGGCTCGACTCTCGGCGTGCTCGAAGGGGTCGCCGGGGTGCCTGCTCTGGATGACCGGGTCCTGGGGATGATGGAGGGCCTCGGCGACGCCGATGTCACGATCGTCTCTCAAACCCCGACCGACTGCGATCAGGTCAAGGGAGTGGCTGCTGCAGAGGACCTGCTCACGGCCAACCCGGATGTGAGCGCCATCTACGGCGCCTGCGGCCCACCGATCATCGGAGCATTGGAGGCGATCGAGAACGCCGGCATAGCCCCGGAAGACATCGTGGTCGTCGGCTTCGACGCCTCCGGTGACGAAGTGGCCGCAATCGCGGCGGGGAATCAGGACGCCTCGGTCGCCCAGTTCCCGCCGAAGATGGGCGAGCTCGGGATGGAAACCCTGTACCAGGTGGTCACGGGTGGGACGGTCGAGCCCAATGTCGACACCGGCACCGCGATGGTGACGACCGACAACGTGGCGGACTTCCAGTAGAGCGCCGAGACAGTCGCTTTGGGGGCTCGACCAGGTCGGGCCCCCGGGCGCCGTCCTTCGGAAAGCTCATGGTCCTATCAAAGGAACTCTGATGGATACAACGATCGTCGATCTCACGACGACGGACATCCGATTCCCCACCTCGCGCGCCCTGGACGGATCCGACGCCATGACCGAGGCGCCTGACTATTCGGCAGCCTATGTGATCCTGCGCACTGACAGCCCTGGTGGGCCCGAGGGCCATGGGATGACCTTCACCACCGGCCGCGGCAACGAGTTGTGCGTCGCGGGTATCGAGGCCTTACGTCCGCTGGTCGTCGGCAGAACGCTGGAGTCGCTTACAGAAGACCTCGGAGCGTTCTGGTCGTCGCTCGTCGATGATGGACAGCTGCGCTGGGTAGGCCCCGAGAAGGGTGTGATCCACATGGCGACGGCTGCACTGGTGAACGCGGTGTGGGATCTCTATGCCAAGACCGAGGGCAAACCCCTGTGGAGACTTCTCGCGGACATGACTCCGGAGGAGGTAGTCCGCTGTATCCCGTTCCGATACATCACCGACGTGCTGTCGCCGGATGAAGCTCTCGGGATCCTGAGAAATGCCGCTCCGGGTCGGGCTGAGAGGGAACAGCGGGTTCTGGACATCGGTATTCCGGCATATACGACATCGATCGGGTGGCTCGGCTACTCCGATGAGAAGGTCCGTCAGATGTGTCGGACTGCCGTGGCCGACGGCTGGCGGCATTTCAAGCTGAAGGTGGGTCGTAACCTCGACGAGGATGTGCGTCGCGCTGGCATCGTGCGCGAGGAGATCGGGCCGGACCGTGCTCTCATGCTGGATGCCAACCAGGTGTGGGACGTCGACCAGGCCATTTCCTGGATGCAACACCTCGCCCCATTCCACCCTCAGTGGATCGAAGAGCCGACCAGCCCCGACGACATACTCGGACACGCTCGCATCGCCCGTGCGATGGACCCGCTCGGGATTGGGGTGGCAACCGGAGAGCACTGTCACAACCGCGTCATGTTCAAGCAGCTGTTTCAAAGTGACGCCATCAGGTTCGCCCAGGTCGACACGTGCCGTCTGGGAGGTGTCAATGAGGTACTGGCCGTGCTCCTGATGGCGGCCAAGTTCGGGGTAGCGGTGTGTCCTCATGCCGGTGGTGTTGGGCTCTGCGAGTACGTCCAACACCTGGCGATTTTCGACTACTTGGCGGTGAACGGCTCGTCGGAGAGCCGCGTCGTCGAGTACGTCGACCATCTCCACGAGCATTTCGTCGATCCCGCGGTGGTGAGAGCAGGTCACTACCAGGCACCGACCGCTCCAGGGACAAGCATCACCATGCACCCGTCCAGCATCACGGCCTACTCCTACCCGCTCGGGGCTGAGTGGTCGGAGGCTCTGGTTGCGGGCACCTGATGGGAGAAGGCGCGGTCCTGGTCACGGGCGCCTTGGGTTGTATCGGAGCGTGGACTGTTCGTGAGCTCGTCGTCAACGACGTCCGTGTTGTGGGCTTTGATCGATCCACTGACCCGAGAAGGCTGCGTCAGATCACGACCCCGGAGCAGTACGAGCGGGTTCGTCTGGTTCAGGGAGACATCACAAGCCTCGCCGACCTGGAAGAGAGCATCAGTGCCAACGAGGTGGAGAAGATCATCCACCTCGGAGCGCTTCAGCTCCCCTCCTGCCGGGCCGACCCTGCTTTGGGTGCCTTGGTGAACGTCGTGGGAACCGTGAACGTCTTCGAAGCCGCCCGACGGCGCGGTGTTCCATACATCGTTTACACCAGCTCGATTGCGGTTTTCGACTGGAGGCCCGAGAAGGGACGTCTCATGGCGGACGCTCCAGCGCGACCAGCCAGTCACTACGGCGCCTACAAGCTGGCCAACGAAGGCACCGCCCGGGCCTACTGGAACGACTTCGCAGTGTCCAGCATCGGTCTCAGGCCAATGACCGTGTTTGGGCCGGGGAGGGACCAGGGCCTCACCAGCTCACCGACAAAGGCGGTGCTGGCCGCGGTGCTCGGATGCGCATATGAGATCGGCTTCGGGGGAGCAACCCTGTTCCACTATGCCGGTGACGTTGGCCGCGCGCTGGTCGCCGCCGCCTTCTCGTCGGTGGACGGTGCTCATGTGGCGAATCTGAACGGCGTCAGCGCCCCGGTCTCCGACGTCGTCGCCGTGCTCCACGATCTCGTGGGACCCTCCGCAGAGCGGATCACCGTCAGCTCGAATCCCCTTCCGTTCCCGGAAGACGTCGACACAACGGGCCTCGACATGATCGGTCCGCCAGCCGTTACACCGCTCTACGAGGGCATCGCCGCCACCGTCGAGTTCTACCGAGACCTGCAGTCTCGGGGCGCCCTCGAGAGCGGGGAGCACGGCCTCGTCGTCGAAGGCGACATTGCCGTCGACCGGGAGACCGTCACGATCACGGAGTGAGCACCATGGCCACGACCGTCATCGACGCCCACCAACACTTTTGGGATCCCGAGACTGCCGACTACCCCTGGATGACCGGCGCGTACCAGCAGCTGCGGAGGGCATATCGACCAGTCGACCTCGCACCGCTCCTCGAGGACAATGGGGTGACTGCCACGATCGTCGTGCAGGCACGACAGGATCTCGACGAAACGCATTCCCTGCTCAAGATAGCCGCGACCACGCCATGGGTGGCAGGGGTGGTGGGATGGTTCGATCTCACCAGTCCCGATGTGGCAGAAGCCATCGCTGAGGTTCGTGATGGGGACCACGGGCACCGGCTGGTCGGTGTCCGCCATCTGGTCCACGACGAGCCCGATCCCGAGTGGCTGCTTCGAGACGACGTGCTGAGCGGTCTCGTTGCCGTGGCCGAGGCGGGATTGACATACGACCTGCTGGTGAGGGCTCGCGAGTTCCCTGCGGCCACCAAGGTCGCCCGGCGACTCTCCGGGCTCCGTTTCGTGGTCAACCACCTGGGCAAGCCGTCGATCTCGACACAGCAGACGGAACGGTGGGCCTCCGCCCTTGGCGAGATCGCAGGTCTCCCCAATGTGACGTGCAAGGTGTCTGGCCTGGTTACCGAAGCGGACTGGTCGGCGTGGCGCCCGGCCGATCTGATGCCATACGTTGGCATGGCCGTGAAACTATTCGGCGCCGATCGGCTGATGTGGGGATCCGACTGGCCGGTCTGCACCCTGGCCGCGGGCTACTCCGAGGTATACGACGTCACGACCGAGATCCTCTCCGAACTGGTGGGAGACGACCTCGGGTGGATTCTCGGGGGTTGCGCCGTCGCTACCTACGGGCTCGAGCGTTGAACAGTCACCCGGCTCTCCCCGCGAACTACCCACGCCGAGTTCGAATGGATGTGGCCTCAACGCACGACACGGGCACCGCGAGCAGCGACGGCTCGCATAACCTCCGAGCTCGTCACCATCGAAGTGTCCCCTGGTGTCGTCATGGTCAACGCACCATGGGCGGCACCGATCTCCACTGCCTCCGCCGGCGCCCTGCCCTCGAGAAGGGCCCAGATCATGCCGCTGGCGAAGCCATCGCCGCCTCCCACCCGGTCGTAGATCTCGAGGTCCGTGCGGAGCCGGGATTCGTGGAACACCCCCTCCGAATGAAGGATCGCGCCCCAATCGTTGAATCCGGCAGTCTTCGCATTCCGGAGGGTCGTGGCGATCACGTCGAGACCGGGGAAGACATCGAGGACTGCTCCGATCATCGCCTTGAACGCGGACGGATCGAGGTTCGTGATCTCGTCATCGAGGTCGGGGACCTCGAACCCGAGTGCTGACGTAAAGTCCTCCTCGTTCCCGATCATCACATCGACGTATGGGGCTAGAGCCCGATTGACCTCGACGGCTCGGGTGTTCCCGCCGCTGGGCTTCCACAGCGACGGCCGGTAGTTGAGGTCATAGGAGACGATGGTGCCTGCATCCTGGGCGGCTCGCATCGCCTCGAGAGCGACCTCGGCCGTGGTCTCGGACAAGGCGGCGAAGATGCCTCCGGTGTGGAGCCACCGCACCCCCTCTTCTCGGAAGATCCGGTTCCAGTCGATGTCACCTGGCCTGAGTTGGGAGACCGCGGTGTTGGCGCGGTCGGAGACGCCGAGGGCGGGCCGGATGCCGAAGCCCTTCTCCGTGAAGTTGAGCCCTACCCGCGATTGCAGCCCGATGCCGTCGTGGGGCACCCACTTGACGTGACGGAGGTCGACTCCGCCGGTCATCATGAGATCCTCGACGAGATGCCCAACCTCGTTGTCGACAAGCGCCGAGACGACAGCGGCCCTCAGCCCGAAGACCTTCCTGAGGGCACGGGCCACGTTGTACTCCCCGCCACCCTCGCTGACCCTGAAGTGCCGGGTGGTCCTGATCCGACCCCAATCGGGATCGAGGCGAAGCATTACCTCACCGATGGCGAGGCAATCCCAGCGACATGTATCGGCGGGCTTGATTTGCATCGCCAAGACGTCAGTTCCTCGCCTCGGCCACGGCAGTCACGGTGGCATCGATCAGTTGGTGGAGGCCATCGAAGTCCTTGGCCTGAATGAGCGGCATGGGGAGCAGCTTCGATCCCATGCCAACGGCGGGAGCACCCGCTCGATACCAGGGCCGCAGAGATTCCACAGTTGGATCGACGCCGCCGGTCGGTATCGCACGCACCCAGGGACAGGGAGCGCGCACCGCATCGAGAAACGCAGGTCCCCCGATCGAACCCGCCGGGAACAGTTTGACGAGGTCGCATCCGGCACGATATGCGGCGAGGATCTCGGTCACAGTTGCGCAGCCGGGCACGTACGGGATGTTGCGAAGGTGGCAGGCACCGGCAACCTCGGCAGAGAATCCAGGTGCAAACACGAAGTTCACGCCGAGATCGATCACCTGCGCGGCCGTTGCGCCGTCCACGATCGATCCGGCGCCGACGATGAGCTCGGGGAGGTGTCGCCGAGCGTGACCGAGAAGGGAGTCGAGGACTGAGAGGGCACCGTCCCCACGATTGGTGAACTCCAGCGTGCCGATTCCACCCTCCACCAATGTGCTCGCAACTTCTCTGGCGACGTCAACGTCGGAGTCATAGAAGACCGGGACTACGCCATCGCGGTCGATGGCCTCCAGTACTTCGACCTTCGTGTGACTGGCCACCTAGGAATCCTTCCGTGGGCAACAGCGGCATTCAAATCGCAGTATACTGACGTTCTCACAGCATACTGTTGCCTCTCCCTCATGACACATCTCGCCCTCGACTACCACGGCGACCGGGTCTTCCGACCTCGGTTCTACGAGCCCGCCGAGCCCGGCCCGGGTCAGGTCAGCATCGCTGTCGCCTTCACTGGGATATGCGGGACCGACCTCAAGATCGCCCACGGAGCCATGGACCACCGGGTGACCTCTCCGTGGCCCATCGGTCACGAGATGTCCGGCACCATCGATGCGATCGGCTCCGGTGTCACCGGATGGCAGCCCGGCGACAAGGTGACCGTCATGCCTCTCGAGTGGTGTGGCGACTGCCCGGCCTGCAAGGCCGGCCATAGTCATGTGTGCCAGAACCTCGTCTTCCTTGGAATCGACTCACCAGGCTCCCTGCAGCAGCGCTGGATAGTCCCGGTTCGCGCCCTCGTGCGGATTCCCGAACAGCTCTCACTCGAGCAGGCAGCCTTGACCGAGCCTTGTGCCGTCGCGGTCCACGATGTCCGGCGCGGCGGGGTGAAGGCCTTGGACCAGGTGGTTGTGATCGGCGGCGGGCCAATCGGGATTCTGATCGCCCTCGTGGCGAGTCACGCCGGCGCCGATGTGCTCGTGTCCGAGGTCTCGCCGTACCGACGTGACCTCGCCACCGAATTGGGCCTGCGCGATATCGACCCCGCCGCCGAGGACCTGACTGCAGCGGTTGCCGAGTGGTCGAACGGAAAAGGCGCGGATGTCGCCTTCGAGGTCTCCGGGTCGGCGGCTGGGGTCCGGGGACTCACCGACGTGTTGGCAGTGCGTGGACACGGTGTCGTGGTCGCCATCCACACCGAGCCCACTCCGGTCGACCTGATGGCAGCGTTCTGGAAGGAGCTCGACATCAGTGGCGCCCGCGTCTATCAGCGGAAGGACTTCGAGGAGGCGGTTGCGCTGTTGGCCGACGGGGCCATTCCCGCACAGTCGCTGATCACCGACGTCGTGCCCCTGTCGCAGGCCGATCGCGCCTTCGAAAGAATCGCGGCTGGTGGAGAGGTCGTAAAAGTCATGATCGATTCACGGTGACGTCCCCAGGTCCCGGCACGCCTGCGCCCGCAGTTCTCCGCGCTGCCGCCATCCTCGATGTGATCTCGAAGCATGCGGACATCTATCCGCGGGTGTCGGACATCGCTCGGACGACGGGCATACCCCACTCATCGGTGACCAACATCCTCGCCGCCCTAGTCGAAACCGGTCTCGTCCGACGCGCCGGCTCCGGATACTCGATCGGTCCGACCACGGTCGAGCTGGCCTCGGTGTTCCTGCGCAGCGACGACACGGTGCAACGGTTCCGGGAGTTCGTCCCGGAGATGGAGACCCTCTCGGCCGAGACCGTCCAGTTGGGTACCCTCGTCGAGGGTGATGTCCTGTTCCTCGCCCGTCACGACGGAGCCCAGCCGATCGCCCTCACTTCGGCAATCGGCAAGCGCCTCCCTGCTTCGGCCACGGCTGTCGGGAAAGCTATGCTCGCTCGGCTCGACGCGCCCGATCTCGCGGCGATGCTGAGCGAGCCCCTCCCTCAGCTCACCGACCGCTCGCACCGCGAGCTTGCCGCCCTCTCCGAAGACCTCGCCGAGATCCGGCAGCGCGGTCACGCCATCGACAACGAAGAAGCGGCGCCCAACGTCGTCTGCCTCGCGGTTTCCATCGACACCCCGGAGGGCGATCCCAGATGCGCGGTCAGCACCACGTTGTTCAAGGATCGTCTGACACCCGAGCTTCGTGAGCGGCTGGTGGCCGACTTGACAGCCGTCGCCTCGTATCTGGCCAAATAGCTAGACCCATGGCCCACATCATCGACCTGAGCGGCAAGACGGCATTGGTGACGGGAGCGAGACGGGGGCTCGGCAGGGCGATAGCTGTGGGGCTGGCCGAAGCCGGCGCCGATGTGATCGGCGTCTCGGCCGCACAGGAGGAGTCAGGCTCCGAGGTCGAACAGCTCGTGGAGGGGATGGGACGGGCCTTCATCGGACGGAGGTGCGATCTCTCGGATCGTCGGGCGTTGTACGAGCTCCTGGCGTGGCTCGCAGATGAACGACGCCAAGTGGACATCCTGGTGAACAACGCGGGCGTGATCTCCCGACACCCTGCCGCCGAGCACGGCGACGAGCAGTGGGACCGGGTGGTCGAGGTCAACCTGAGCTCCCCGTTCATCCTGGCCCGCGAGCTCGGCAAACAGATGGTCGAGCGGCGGTCGGGGAAGATCATCTTCACCGCGTCCCTCCTCAGCTTCCAGGGAGGAATCACGGTTCCGAGCTACACGGCATCGAAGAGCGCGATCGCCGGGTTGACCCGGGCCCTGGCCAACGAATGGGCAAACCAAGGCGTGAATGTCAACGCCATCGCCCCCGGCTATATGGCGACCGACAATACCGAAGCGCTTCGCCACGACCCGGTCCGGTCTCGGGCGATCCTCGAGCGGATTCCGGCTGGTCGCTGGGGCATGGCCGAAGACGTCGCCGGCGCCGCAGTCTTCTTGGCGTCTGGATCCGCCGACTACATCCACGGCACCGTGCTAACGGTCGACGGCGGGTGGATGGCTCGTTGAACCCAACGCAGGAAGACGGCTCCGCGAAGACCTCCGGTCGACTACTTGCCGTGGGGTAGAAACTCGGGTTCGCCGACCTGACACATCGGGTTGGAGTCGCCTACCTCAGCAACCAGATGGACGGCTACGGGGACGCCCGGGTCCGCGAGTTGACTGACCCTCGGTCGATCGCTGACCAAACCAAACGATGGCTGCTTGACTTCGGAGCAACGCGAAGAGGTGAACTGATGGTGAATGACACTGGCTACGTTCCCCCGATTCATGACAAGGACCGACCTCGTCTGCCGTTCTCGTGGAAGACGGTCGTCCTCACAATCCTGGCGTTGGCAATCCTGGCGAGCCCACTTCTCATCATCTGGGCATCGAAGGGGTTCCAGTAGGCGCCCAATCCGCGACGGTGTGGGTAGCCCAAGCCGAACTCATGTGACGTCCCGTCTCGAGAGGGTCGCTGTAGCCAATGCCACCCCTACAACGAGGTAGCTGGTCAAGACCGTGAGGGCGTGGCCGGTACCTACGAAGGGTCCTGAGAACCCTCCGGGCCCATTGTCTGCCAGGGCTTGGGCGGGGACGCCGAGGGCAGCCACCAGAGAGTAGGCGTTGGCCCGCAACGAATACTCTGCGGCGGCCTGAAGGAAGCTCACCTGCCCGGCTATGGCCATGAGCAGAGTCTCGACTGCCAGTCCATAGAGCACACCCAGACCGATGGCGAGCGCGGTTCCGCGGGAGAGGACAGCCAACATGACTCCTAGCCCGGCCCAGATTGCCATCACGAACCACCCGGCGGCGAGAGCGACACCCACCTGCACAGGTGACTGCCAACTCACCGGTGCCGATTCCATCGTCGCGATCAGGAAGCTGGCTGCCGCTCCGGCGGCGAACATGGCGCCGGCGAAAACGCTGAGGGTGATGGCGAGCGCCGCCAGCTTTGCACCCAACATCCTCACCCGGCCGGAGCGCTGCGTGAGGATGGTCTTGAGGGTGTCCCATCCGTAGTCGCTGCCGATGGCCAGAACCCCCATGATGAGTGCGATGACCCCGCCAAAGACTGGGAATCCGCCAAGGACGTTGTCGGTGAGGTTCTCCGGCAGTACGCCCACCAACGCCTGCGCTGGGGTGTTGCCTCCCCTAATGGTGAGGTAAGGCAACAGATACCCGAACATCACTCCCAACGCCACCCACACCGCCAGCAGGATCCATGCGCTCCGTCGTTTGCGTAGCACCAACAACTCTGCCCTGATCCGTCTCATCGCGCATCTCCTTTCCCGGTCAGCTCCAAGAACACCTTCTCCAGCGAGGGCCGCTCGACCACCAACTCCGAAACTTCCAACCCGCCCTCCACCATTGCCCGGTTGATGGCAGCCACTTGATCGGGATGGGTTTTCAGCCACAACACCCCGTCGGTGCGACCGACCGACTCCACAGTGTCCATGGCGGAGAGCATGGCCTCCGCCCCTGTCAACGGGTGGACCACCACACGCAGCATGAAGGAGCCGCGCAGCTCGTCGATGGTCCCTTCCTGCACCAGCCTCCCCTCTGAGATGATCCCGACGCGGTCACAGGTCTGTTCAACCTCGTGCATCAGATGGGATGAGAGCACCACCGTGCATCTGTGACGGAGCCGTCGGATGAAGTTGCGCATCTCTGCCATACCCGCCGGGTCGAGACCGTTTGTTGGCTCGTCGAGAATCACCAAGTCGGGGTCCCCCAAGAGGGCGGCTGCGATCCCGAGGCGTTGTTTCATCCCTTGCGAATAGGCGGCAAACTGGTCGTCTGCCCGTGTGGACAGTCCGACCTCTTCCAAGAGCCCGTCGATCTCGGTGATGGGGCTTCCCGAATGGCGAGCCATCACCACCAGGTTGTCTCGTCCCGATAGAAACGGATAGAAGCCGGGGGATTCCACCAGGGCTCCCAACCGGGAGACGCCTTCGGGTGATCCGGGGGAGACTCCCAGCACGGTGGCCGTACCCGAACTGGGTCGGGCCAGCCCCAACAGCATTCGAAGGGTGGTCGTCTTCCCCGCCCCGTTGGGACCCAGGAACCCGTAGACCTCCCCACGACGCACCCGCAGGTTGAGCCCGTCGACCGCAGTGATCTGGCCATAGTGTTTGGTCAGCTCTTTGGTGACGACCGCGAACTCGTCGGAGTCGGGGCGAGTAGGGGCCGCCGTCGTTGCTCTCGCGGTCACGATATTCCCCTGATCTCATCGCGTCGGCTCCGGTACTCGTTGATGTCGATCTCCCCGCGGGCGTAACGACCAGCAAGGATCTCAAGGGGCCGATCTACGATCGAACACCGTCGTCGTTTCCGCGCCGCCAGCCAGATGACGGTGCTGACGAC
>DASWKK010000174.1:0-13170 GCA_036396655.1 Acidimicrobiia bacterium | reverse complement strand
CGCCGTGCTCGGATTGGGTTGCGTCATCTCATATCCGGGTCGTGCGCAGCATCTTCATGTCAGAACCTGGGCAGCCGACCGGACCTTACGCAGCATTTCCGCAGCCCGGTCGCGATCGGGGCGCCATCTCTCCAAGAGCTCGGGGTCGGGCTCGGGCCGCCGGACCTCGAGCTCGCCGTTCATCGACACGAGCGGCGCTCGGGTCGGGTCACCTTCGATCAGGGCGACCGTCCCCAGGCCACATGCGTAAGGAAGCCGATCGAGAAGTGACGCCACCAGCAGCCCGGAGTAGATGCCCACCGAAGTCTCCAGGGCAGATGAGACCACCACCGGGATCCCGGCGCGCGCGGCCAGGTCGAGAGTCCGGGACACCCCTCCCAGCGGCTGGACTTTGACCACGAGGACGTCTGCCGCCCCCATCTCGGCCACCTCGAGCGGGTCGGGGCGGAGACGCACCAGTTCGTCTGCCGCGAGAGGCACATCGGTGCGTCGTCTCAACTCGACCATCTCTTCCAGAGTCGCCACCGGCTGCTCCACGTACTCGAGGTCGAACCGCGAGAGCGCCCGGAGTCGCTCGGTGGCGGTCTCGAGATCCCAGGTTGCATTGACATCGATCCGTATCTTCCCGGTGGGCCCCATCGCCTCCCGGACCGCGGCCAGTCTCGCCTCGTCCGCCTCTTTCGTCTGGCCGGGCTCGGCGACCTTCACTTTTGCGGTTCCGGCGCCCGATTCGAGGACCAGGCCGACAGCTATCTCGGGGTCGACGGCAGGAACCGTCACGTTGATCGGGACTGTGGGCCGGCCTGGTTCGGGGAGACTGCTGCAGGCTGCTTCGAGGGCAGCCGCCAGCCATCTCGTCGTGACCTCGGGCCGATAGTCGGGGAAGGGCGAGAACTCGCCCCAGCCGGTCGGTCCCTTGATCAACACGGCCTCCCGGTGATCGATCCGGCGAAAACGATGCCTCATCGGGATCCGGACCGGATGCAGCTCGAGAACCTCGAGGAGAGCACTCATTCGTCGTGCGTCTCCCGGATGTATCCGATCAGCCGTTCCACCTGCTCGTCGCTCAGAGACGAATCGAACGACGGCATCGCTCCTCGGCCGGAGACGATGGTCATCCGCAGGAACTCGTCCGGTCGCTCGACGACGCCGGACCCCGGGCCGAGAGCCGGTCCCACTCCACCTTGTAGCTGCGCTCCATGGCAGTTGGAGCAGAGCTGAAGATAGATCTCCTCCCCAGTGGCGACTTCGGCGGGACGGCCGACACAACCGGCCACCAGGCCAGCGACCAGGAGATGGGTGACGAAACGCCTCATTGGCTCGAGATGGTATGGATGATGACGGGAGAGCTTCAATCGGACGATGACGGTTCGGTCTTGGCGACGAGGTCCCGCACCAACTGTGACTTCGCCAACGGCACGACCAGAACCGCATCGGGGGTCTCCACCACCACCAGGTCGCTGACACCGGCTACCGCGACCGGGCGCGAGCTCGAGTACACATAGCAGCCGCTGACATCGACGACGGTGACCTCTCCCACCAGCGCATTCCCGGATTCGTCGAGTGCGCTCAGCTCCCAGAGTGACTGCCATGAGCCGATGTCATTCCACCCGACGTCCATCGGTATCACCACCGCGCCTTCTGTCTTCTCCATGACGGCGTGATCCAGGGAAACCGATTTCACGTCTGCAAACGAGTCTCCGAGAAGGATCCTCCCCTCCCGCTCACCAGGCAGGGCGGACGCGACACCCGCCACGAGGTCTGGGTCGTGCTTGTTCGCCTCCTGCAGCAGCCTCTCCGCGGTGAACACGAACATCCCAGAATTCCAAAGGTGGGTGTTGCCCGAAACGAGGCGCGCCGCCTCTTCGGCCTCGGGTTTCTCCTTGAACCTGTTTATCCGGAACCCGCCTTCGACAGCCTCACCCTTTTCGATATAGCCGTACCCTGTCTCTGGCCGGCTCGCCCTGGCGCCGAAAGTGACCAGGGCGCCGTCGACCGCAAGAGCGACAGCCCTCGCCAAGATCGACCGAAAAGCCTCGACATCGGCGATCACATGATCTGAGGGGAGGATCACCAGGACATCGTCGGGGTCGGAGACCAACGCTGCGGCGATCACCGCCGGTGCGGTGTTGCGCCCTACCGGCTCGACGACGATGGACGCCAGCTCAACCGACGCGTTCGCCGCAGCCTCCTCGACTGCATCCAGGTGCCCGCCGCCCGCGATGACGGTCACCGGGCCAACCCCTTCGAGACCTCGAAGACGATGCAATGTCGCTTCGAAGAGCGGCACCCCCAAGAGCGCCAGGAATTGTTTCGGGCGTTTCCCGGTCGACAGGGGCCATAACCTGGTACCGGCTCCCCCGGAGAGGATCACCGGGCGGACAGTTGCAGTCACCCGGCGACGTTAACCGAGTGTCCTGTCCGCTCGCCCGGCAACCACGAGCCTGGTATCAACAGCTCTCGATGGACCACCTGCCCCCGGGCCCGCCCGGGTCAATCGGACAGTCCGATTGAGATGTAGCCGCACTCGGCACAGATCTGGCGAACGATCCCGATTCCTCCCGGTGCCTCTGTGAACTCGTGCTCATGAACGACCTTGCTCCTGACGAACGCCGATCTGACGGCGCCCAACAGGCCACCTCTCTCCGAAGGGTCAGGTGAGACGGCCGCAAGGGCGGGTTCCTTTGGGCCGGACGGGGCAGGAGGAATGCTCGAGGGGGCGGCGTCGCTTCTACGTCGCCCTTCGAACCGGCCCAGGTCGACGACGAGATCTCGAGCACCCTCTTCTCCACCCTCATCCGACGAAGTGCTCAACAACTCCTCAACGAGCTCGGGGACCGCCTCGGCGGCCGGCTCATCCTCATCGGTGGCGTCGGCGACAGCAGGCGCGCCGACCCGAGGTGGTTCGGCGCTCTCACCCACTGGAGGCTCGTCCCACGGAGAACGGAGAGATGGAATCGCCGCCTGGGGTGGAGCGGACGACGGCTCGGGCTCCGCGATTTCGGGTGGAGGGGACACCGGCTCGGGGTCCGCGATCTCGGGTGGAGCGAACACCAGCTCGGGCTCGGGGTCCGCTTTCGCTGGTGTGTCGAGAACCTGCTCGGGCTCGGCCGCCGGCACCTCGAAGCGAGCTCCCCTGGCGGCCATCAGCCCGGCGCCGGGGCGAAGCCTGGAGGGTGACGGTGGTGCGACGGTCTCGGCTACCTCGACGGGGGATGAAGCGGCCTCGATCCGGGGACGACGATACGGGTGTGGCGTGGGGGTCTTCTTGACGGGTTCGGCCGCCGGCGCATCGTGAACCGGCATGATGGGCGCGGCATCGATGGGATCCAACCGCGTCGGGCCACGGCCGGCAGCCTCGAGGTTCTTCAGCATCGCCTCCCTGAGCTCGGCGATTCGCGACGGGTGCGTGCCTCTACGCGATCGGCCTACCGCTACCACACGCCGGGGGACGGACATCGACTTGAACCGAGCCCAGGCATCCGCCATGTGGTCGACGCCCTTGTAGGCAAAGTCGACCGGCTCGTCTGCAATGAACGTGATCTCCTCACCATGTAGGGAGATGGAGAAGGCACTGGAAACCAGGCGGGCGGCTTGCACGTCGAAAAGAGACCACCGTCCGAGTGATTCCCCTTCGAGGAAGACCTCGGCCTGATCGCCATCGATTAGAATTGTCGCCGGAACGCCAGGATGGTCGATCTCCGGCACCCGAACCTGACCGGTGAACTTCACCGTGACACCGTCTTCTCTGCATCCCTACCCGCGCCAGTGTTACCCATCACGATCCCATTGACCCGGGGAAAGTCAAGTCCTTCAAGAATATGCATCGATTGGTGGGCAGGCACACACCAGATTCCGATCCCCGCCGACACCGTCGATACGGCTGACCGGAGGCCAGTACTTGTCATTGCGTAGAGAGGGGAGCGGATAAGCAGCGACTTCGCGTGAGTAACCGCGCTGCCACCCGTCAGAGACCACGTCTGCGGCGGAATGGGGCGCGTTTTTCAACGGGTTGTCCGACCGGTCCCATTCTCCCGCGCCGATCCTCATGATCTCGTCGTGGATTGCGATCATGGCGTCGCAGAACCGGTCCAACTCCTCGAGGCTCTCCGACTCCGTCGGCTCGATCATGAGAGTCCCGGCCACCGGGAAGGACAGCGTAGGGGCGTGAAAGCCGTAGTCCGCCAACCGCTTGGCCACGTCCTCTGCCCCTACTCCGGTCGATCGTGTCAGAGGTCGAACGTCGACAATCGCCTCATGAGCGACACGACCGTTCTGGCCGGTGTAGAGAACGGGGAAGTAGGCGTCCAGTCGTCTGGCGATGTAGTTGGCCGAAAGGATGGCGATCTTGCTGGCCGTCCTCAGCCCGTCTGCTCCCATCAGCCGGAGATACGCATAGGGGATGACCAGGATGCCGGCCGAGCCGAACGGGGCGCCCGAGACCGGCCCCACACCGGATGCCGGCCCCGCCGTCTCGCGGAGCGGATGGTTGGGCAGGAAGGGTGCGAGGTGAGCCTTTACACCGACCGGCCCCACGCCTGGGCCTCCACCGCCATGGGGAATCGTGAATGTCTTGTGGAGATTGAGATGCCCGACGTCCGCGCCAAAGTCGGCAGGGCGGGCCAGGCCAACCAGGGCATTCAGATTGGCCCCGTCGACATACACCTGCCCACCGTGGCGATGGACCACCTCGACCAGGTCTCGCACTCCCTCCTCGAAGACTCCGTGTGTCGAGGGATAGGTGATCATGGCAGCCGCCAGCCGGTCGGCGTTGATGGATGCCTTGTCCTCGAGATCGGCCAGGTCCACGTTGCCGGATTCGTCGGTACCGACAACCACGACCTTCATGCCGGCCATCACCGCGGAGGCCGCATTGGTCCCGTGCGCCGAGGCGGGGATGAGACAGATGTCTCGATGGCGCTCACCACGAGACTCGTGATAGGAGCGAATGGCGAGCAGACCCGCGAACTCTCCCTGGGATCCGGCGTTGGGCTGCAGCGAGATCTGGTCGTATCCAGTGATCCGACACAGGTAGTCCGATAGCTCCTCTATCAGGACGTGGTAACCGGCCGCCTGGTCCTCTGGCGCGTAGGGGTGGATCCCGGCGAACTCCGGCCATGTCATCGGGATCATCTCGGTGGTGGCGTTCAGTTTCATCGTGCACGACCCGAGGGGGATCATGCTTCGGTCCAATGCCAGGTCGCGGTCGGCGAGGCGACGCAGGTAGCGCAGCATCTCATGCTCCGACCGGTAGAGACTGAAGACGGGATGAGTCATGAACTCGGTGCTTCGGACCAGGTCAGCCGGCAATGCCCTTGACCCGTCGTCGCTCTCGATCACGGCGCCAAACGCGGCCAGAACCTTGTCGACGGTATCGGGGGTCGTGGTCTCGTCCAGTGCGATGCGAATTCGGTCGTCATCGACCAAGCCGAGGTTGATGCCTTGGGCCAGGGCTGCCTCGACGATCTCCACCGCACGACCCGGCGCCGCAACGGTGATCGTGTCGAAGAACCAGTCGTTCACGGTCCGATAGCCGGCCGAGCTCAGCGAAGAAGAGAGGACCCTGGCCTGGCGATGGGTTTCTCGCGCGATTTCCTCCAGCCCGTCGGGCCCATGCCAGCACCCATAGAAGCCGGCGACCACCGCCAGCAGGACCTGTGCCGTGCAGACGTTGGAAGTGGCTTTCTCTCTTCGGATGTGTTGCTCGCGGGTCTGAAGCGCCAGGCGATAGGCAACACGGCCTCCGCTGTCGTGAGAAACACCTACCAGACGACCAGGCAGCGCCCGGACGTGGGCCTCCTTGGTGGCGATGAAGGCCGCATGCGGGCCCCCGTAACCAAGGGGGACGCCAAACCTTTGGGCCGACCCGACCGCGATGTCGGCGCCCCACTCGCCGGGCGGCGTCAGCAAGGTCAAAGCAAGGAGGTCGGTGGCGACGACCACGAGAACGCCGGCGGCCTTGGCCCTGGCCACCAGCTCTCGATGATCCGGGACCTCTCCCGAGGACCCGGGATACTGGAGCAACATGCCGAAGGCGTGGTCGGCTTGGAAGCCGTCCGAGAGCCTGCGCAACTCCACCCCGGCGGCCCCGGCACGGGTCGCGACTACCGCCATTGTCGGGAGATGGCAGTCGTCGTCGAGGTAGAAGACCGGACGGTCGCCCTTGGCCAGACGACGGCACATCGACATCGCCTCGGCTGCAGCCGACGCCTCATCGAGAAGCGAGGCGTTGGCCAGGTCGAGCCCGGTCAGGTCTGACACCATCGTCTGAAAGTTGAGCAACGCTTCGAGGCGACCCTGGGAGATCTCAGGTTGATAAGGGGTGTACGCCGTATACCACGCGGGGCTCTCGAGCACGTTTCTCTGTATGACCGCCGGGGTGATGGTGTCGTGGTAGCCCAAGCCGATCAGGGAGGTCAGGACCTCGTTCTGCGACGCAAGGTCGCGCAGTCTCGCCAGCGTCTCCCGCTCGGACAACGAGACAGGCAGGTCGAGGGCGGTGTCGAGGATCGAAGCGGGAACGGTCTCAGCCACCAGATCATCGAGCGTGGCGGCACCGATCGTCGCCAGCATCTTCTCGATATCGACGGGCCGAGGGCCGATGTGCCGGTCGGCGAACCTCTCCTTGGAGTTGGGCATCTCTCTCCTCAGGTGTGACTGCCCTCCCCCGCTGTCGTTGCCTCCAGCGGCGCCTCGACCGAACGGTCCACGTGCCTGAGAGTTTCCGGGGAGGAGTTGCCCCTTCGGCGCCCCGTCGGGGCTCTCCCATTCGGTGTCGATGGCTCCCGTCATCCTACGACAAAGGGACGGCTCCGCCCGAACCAGTCAGATCCCTCCGCTGGAGAGACGACTCGGGGGAAGGCTGATCACGACGACGGGGATTTCGGCAGTCTCCAGGATGTAAGAGACCCGATGACCGTAGAAAGGACGGTCACTGAAGTACCTGGTGCTCGTGCCCAGCACCAGGAGCTCGTACGACCCGGAGTTGGCGAAACCGACGATCTCCGCTTCCGCGTTGGGGGCGACCCTGACCCCGGTCTCGACCATCACGCCCAGCCTGTTCCCGAAGGCCGCCGCGGTGCCAACCAGCTCCCGGCCCGCCCTGAGCGCCTCGTCGACTCTCTCGTTCTCGATGATGACGCCCTGGCCGTCGGGCCGGTTGACGACGTGGAGGGCGAACACCCGCCCCTCGGCAGCCTTTGCCACCGAGTAGGCGAACTCCTCGGAGGCACGCGTCGATCGGGTCGCCGCCACCGGGACCAGGATCCGCCGGGGAAGGTCGTCCGATACCGGGTACGACTCCGGGAATCGCACCACCAACGTCGGAACGCCCACCCGCGACAGCACCCGGTCGATCACGGTGTTGAAGGTTCCTTCCCGCGCCTCGGTTGCCCCCAACACAACCAAGTCGTATCCCAACGCCGACTCTTTCCCGATGGCACTGGCCGGGTCGCGGGCGAGACGTCTCGTGAGCCGGGCCTGGGGCAATTCCTCCAACAGCTCCGTCGGGTCCCCCGCCTCCCCCTCCACGCGGCGGAAGACGCGACGCCAGAAGGCTCCGGGCTCCTGATCGACGACCATCACCGTGACCTCGGCCTCGGGGAAGGCTGCGCCGACGAGTTGGGCTGCGTACCTCGAGTTGGCCCCGCCCCTGGTGGGGATGAGGATGCGCTTCGCGCCGAGGATCTCACTGCTGGCGCGAAGCTCTTCCCTCTCCAAACGCTCTGCCTCCTCCTGGGGGACCTCCCAACCTCGAACCACGAGTTTGAGTAATTGAGGCGCGACGATCGAGGTCACCAGGGCGGCGAGGACCATGACCGTGTACCCGGTCTCGGAGACCACTCCGAGATTCAGGGCGACGATTGCGACCACGATTCCGACCGCCCCCAACGCGGAGAGACCAGAGCCGAGGGCGAGGGCTTCCCGGCCCCGTATCCCCCCGAACCATCCGCCGATGAATGTGCCGACGATCTTGGTCACGATGGCGAGCACGATGAGCCCGCCGGTCCACAACAGGGCGTTGTTGCCATCGAGGAGGCCCAAATCGACCCTGAGACCGGAGAAGGCGAAGAAGATGGGGGCGAAGAAGGCCGCCGTGATCGTCTCCAACACAGACCGCACCTGGGGCACCTGGTGCCTGAGGCTGGCAGCCACGACACCCACCACGAAGGCACCGAGGATCGCCTCGAGATTGAGCCCTTGGGTGACCGCGCCACCAACGAGGGCAGCAACCAGGGTGATGGAGACGGCCGCGGTCACCGACGAGCCCCTGGCCATGACAAAGCGGAGGAGTCGGTCGAGCAACCACCTGCCCACCGTCGCCGCCGCCACCACGAACACCACCAAACCCAGGAACGATCTCACCAGACGTTCGGGCTGGAACCCGTCCAGGGCGATGCCGGAGAGTGCAGCCAGGATCAGCCACCCCACCGAGTCCATGGTCATGCCGGCGGCGAGGGTCACCTGACCGAAGTTGCGTCGCAGAAAGCCCAGGTCGAGCAGGATCTTGGCCACGACGGGCAGCGCCGAGACCGACAGGGCCAAGGCGAAGAAGCCGGCGAAGATGGCCCGTTCCGTCCCGACGCCGACGAAGTCGCTGGGGACCACGTAGGCCAGGGGCACCATCACGGCAAGGGGAAGGAGTAGCGCTCCGGCCGAGACCGACAGGGCGGCCGCCCTGTACCGGGCGATGATGCCGAGATTGGTCTCGAATCCGATCACGACCAGCAGCATGATCACACCGAGCCAGGAGAGCCCGAAGATGACCGAGCGAACCGTGTCCCCTCCGAACACCCAGGCAAACCCCTCGGGAGCGAAGCGGCCGAAGATGGTCGGGCCGAGGGCGATCCCGGCCAGCAACTCGCCGACCACGGGTGGCTGGCCTACCCGCTTCGCCAGCCAGCCCAAGACCCTGGCCACACCGACGAGCAAGAGCAGTTGGACCAGGAAGACGAGAACCTCATGCTCGGTGAGGGGGGCGGCCAACGCGCCACTCTCGTTGACGGCCAGTGGAGTCACCGACCGCAAACTAGTGCCGCACCAGCCCCGGTCACACGTTGAAGCGAAACTCCACGACGTCATTCGGGCGCATCACGTATCCCTTGCCCTCGGTGCGTACCCAGCCCTTCTCACGGGCTGACAACCACGATCCGGCCTCGACCAGCCGATCGAAGTCGGCCACCTCGGCGGCGATGAACCCGCGCTCGAAGTCGCTGTGGATCACTCCCGCTGCCTCGGGGGCGGTGGCCCCAGCCTGGATCGTCCAGGCACGCGACTCCTTCTCACCCGCGGTGAGAAAGCTCTGCAGGCCCAGGGTGCGATAGGCGGCCCGGATCACGGCGTTGAGCCCGGGCTCTTCCTGGCCTACCGAGGCGAGCATCTCGCTCCGGTCTGCGCCGTCCATCTCTCCCATCTCCGACTCGATCTGGGCATCGAGAAACAGGGCTTCCGCAGGCGCCACCAGCGATGAGAATCTGGAGCGCAGCCCCTCGTCACGCACCCCGGCCTCGTCGAGGTTGAACACGTAGATCACCGGCTTGGCGGTGAGGAGGTGGAGATCGGCGAACTCGCCCTTCCTCGAGATGAGGCCCGGCTCGCTGCTCACCCTCCGGCCGGCGGCCACGACTGACCTGAGCTCGGTGAGCAGCTCCACCGACGTCTTGAGGCCCCTGTCGATGCTCGACTCCTTCTCGAGACGAGGGAGCCGCTTGTCGATGGTCTGGAGGTCGGCGATGGCCAATTCGGTCTCGATGACCTCGATGTCCTTGGCCGGGTCGGGAACGGCATCGACATGGGCCACCGTCGGCGAGGCGAATCCCCTCACCACATGGCAGATGGCGTTGGCATCACGGATGTTGGCAAGGAACTGGTTGCCCAATCCCTCCCCCTCACTGGCTCCTTTGACCAGGCCGGCGATGTCGACGAATGTGACCGTGGCCGGCACCACCCGCTGGGAGTTGAAGATACTGGCGAGCACACCGAGACGCGGGTCGGGGATTGGCACCACCCCGGTGTTGGGCTCGATGGTGGCGAATGGGTAGTTGGCCGCGAGTACTCCGGCATTGGTGAGGGCGTTGAAGAGGGTCGACTTGCCCACATTGGGGAGACCGACGATGCCAATGGAGAGACTCACAGCGCGCGCAGGTTAGGGAGAAAGGGTCCCCTACCTCATGGATCGGCTCTCGGGCCTAATTGACCGGCCGCTACCGGCACAACAGGCCCAGATCTACACAAGTAGCGTGCCGCTGTGACCAAGATCGCCGTAATCGGAGCAGGCTCGTGGGGCACCACCGCAGCCCTGCTCGCCGCCGGTTCGTCACCTACGGTTCTCTGGGCGCGCCGGAGCGAGGTGGCCGACCACATCAACCAGCACCGGGAGAACCCCGATTACCTCCCCGGGTTGCGATTGCCCGAGTCGCTGAGTGCGACCGCCCATCTTCGAGAGGCAGTCGCCGATGCCTCGGCGGTGGTCATGGCCGTTCCATCGCACGGATTCCGGGAAGTCTTTGCCGAGGCAGCCCAGGACATCGGTCCCAGAGTGCCGGTCGTCTCGTTGACCAAGGGAATCGAGCAGGACACGCTGGCCACGATGACGCAGATCATCTCCGAGGTGTCACCGGGGCACGACCCGGGACGAATAGGGGTCCTGACCGGGCCCAATCTCGCAGACGAGGTTGCCGCCGGACAGCCGACGGCAGCGGTCATCGCTTTCAGGGATTCCGAGACCGCGGTCTCGCTGCAGTCGGTCTTCATGGGCCCGACATTCCGGGTCTACACCCACGACGATGTGACCGGCTGCGAGCTGGGCGGCGCCCTGAAGAACGTGATGGCGATTGCAGCCGGAATGTCGGACGGGCTGGGATTCGGAGACAACACCCGTGCCACTTTGATAACACGTGCCCTGGCCGAACTGACCCGGCTCGGGATCGCGCTTGGTGGCCGGCCCACCACCTTCGCCGGGCTGACCGGGTTGGGTGACCTCATTGCAACCTGTATCTCGACCAAGAGCCGTAACCACCTGGTCGGTGTCGGGCTGGCTCAGGGGCGGAGCCTCGATGCGATCGTCCAGGAGATGAGAATGGTGGCCGAGGGTGTCAAGACCACGCGCGCCGTGCTCGATCTCGCGAGCCGAAAGCACATCGAGATGCCGATCGCGGCTCACGTCGGGCTCGTGCTCCACGAGGGAATGCACCCGCGGGACGCCGTAATGAGCCTGATGACTCGCGATGCCAAGTCGGAGGACTGAGTGGCCGATTGTCCGATCGTTGCTGACGACCCGGACTATTTGACCCACCTCACACGTTCCTGAGACGACCGCAACCGCATTGGGAAGCTTGGTGTTCCAGCACTATGAGCAATCGACTACTGACCACATCGCACGGAACCAACCGGGAGGCATTCAGCACTGCCGATTGGCTCCGCTTCATAGCCGTGAGCTTGATCTGGGGCGCATCCTTCCTGTTCATCGCCATCGGTCTCGACGCCTTCCACCCGGGGCTTCTCACCTGGCTGCGTGTCGGGTTCGGCGCCCTCCTGATGGCAATGCTGCCCCAGGCGAGGGCCACTCGGATCCCGCGCGAGGACTTGCCCCGCGTGGTCCTCCTCGGCGTGATCTGGGTGGCGATCCCATTCACCCTGTTCCCAATCGCACAGCAGTGGATCGACTCGGCCGTTGCCGGGATGCTCAACGGAGCGACTCCGATCTTCACCGCCATCATCGCCTCTCTGCTGCTCCGCCAACTCCCCGGCCGTCTCCAGGTAGGCGGTCTTGCCGTCGGGTTTCTCGGGATTCTGGCGATCGCGCTCCCCTCGGCCGGGTCGGGCAACACCGAGGCGCTCGGTGTGATCCTCGTCGTCCTCGCCACCCTCTGTTACGGGTTCTCCACAAACATCGTCGCCCCACTCCAACAACGCTATGGCACCATCCCGGTCATGGGACGCACTCTGATGGTGGCGACCGTGCTGGTGACCCCGTACGGGCTTTTTGGACTGACCCGATCGGAGTTCGCCTGGCCGTCGCTGGCCGCCACCCTGGCGGTCGGGTTTCTCGGGACCGGCATCGCATTCTTGATGATGGGATCGCTCGTTGGCAGCGTAGGTGCCACCAGGTCGACCTTCATCACCTATCTGATGCCGGTGGTGGCCCTTGTCCTTGGGGTGGTCTTCAGGAACGAGAGCATCGCACCTCTGGCCGTGATTGGATCGCTTTTGGTGATCGTGGGCGCCCTACTCGCATCGAGACGTGAAGCCGGGTCGACACGACGCGTGGCGCCAGCAGATATCGCAGATGATGCCCCGTGAGACCGTTCGATTGAGGCTGAGCGAATCGAGGATGCGCATCGCCCTTTCCGTGGCGACTCCGCCGCTTCTCCTCGCTGCGGCCTGGGGCTCCTGGGCTGTCGACGCCTCCGTTTTCCTCACCGCGCTCCTCGCTCTCCTCACCGCCGGGCTCGGGTACGTGGCAGCGTTCGACTTCCCGATCGCCGTCGACGTCGATTCGGATGGCATCCACCGAATCTGCCTGCTTCGCCGCCAACTCGTGACATGGGATGACATCGCCGCCATCGTCCAGCCGAGGAACCGGGGTCTGGTTGTGGTGACCGAGGATCGGAAGAGACACATACTGCTCGATCGATTCCTCCAAGCTGGTGAGCTCGACCTGCTTCGCGCCCAGGCACAGTTGCGCGACGTTCAGATCGAGTTCTGAAGGCGGGTATTGTCGGAATCACGTCGCTACCGACACGCTTTGTGGGTCGCTGGGCATAATGCATGAGTGGTGGACCGTTCGGACGCGGAGTTGTTGCGGGCTACATCGGCTGGGTCGACGGAGGCGTTCTCCGTCTTCTTCCGTCGCCATGTACATGTCATCACCCGATATGCGGTCAGACGCTGCCCCAATCCCGATGATGTCGCCGACCTGGTCGGAGAGTGTTTCTTGGTGGCCCTACAGGCATCACACCGCTACATCCCCGAGACCGACACCGCCCTACCGTGGCTCTTCGGCATATCACGTCGCCTTCTCGCCAAACAGCGCCGGAAATACGCCGGCAATCGGCGGCTCGAGGTCAAAGCCAGCAACGCCTTCCCTCACTTCACCGCGGCCGAGGACGATGAGATCGCTTCGGCCATCGATGCCTCGCGTCAGGCCCCGATCCTCGAAGAGGCATTGGC
>DASWKK010000173.1:0-3943 GCA_036396655.1 Acidimicrobiia bacterium | reverse complement strand
CCAGGAGCGCAGCGACGTTGGGGGAGGTGGCCCGCTAGGGCCGGAGGGGGTTCTTGACCCTACGGGGGAGCAACGCGTGGGTTTTCTCCGGGGACGCCCCCTAACCCGGTCTTCGGCCGGACGGTCCCCCCGCTCCGCAGGGGGACAACAAAGACGCGCTGCCCCCCCTTTCCGAAGGGGGACCGACCGAGCAAAGCGAGGTCGAAGGGGGTTCACCCCGCGGACTGCCCCCTCGCCCGGCCACCGGCCCCCTTGTCCCCCCGCTCCGCAGGGGGACAACAAGACCTAGTTGATCAGGACGACGACAACGCCGATGACGAGGGGAAACGCGGCAATACCGAGGATGATCATCGGCGGGGAGAAGAAGTTCGCGTCGCTGTCGCCGGAGGCGACCCGAGCTTTGTGTCGCTCCCATCGCGAGCCCGGCTTCGCCGGTAGGAGAGATAGGGCGATCGCCGCCAGGAGGGTCAACAGGGCCGACATCTCCAACCCCCACACCAAAGTAGGGAACATCGACACAAGAACCACAGGAACCAGGTACGCACGACCTCGCACAATCGCCAGCCACATCGACAGCCCTCCGGCACCGATGACGACGACCAGAAGAATCACCAGAAATAGGGCGAAGGGTCCTCCATCGAAGGAGGCCAACACGGGAGTCACTCGAGTGTCATCGGGCGGCGCGCCGTGATGGTTGAGTGCTGTGGCCTCAACGGAAGTCCCGTGACTGCACGGTTTGCACCCCGATCGGCTCGAAGGAGCGGGCCACGATGTTGGTCACTCCGTCGTGGTACTCGAGACGTCCATGGATGACCAGGGCCGGGCTCCTGCGCACCACTTGTCGGTGGGTCGCCCAGACGTCGGGCAGCACCACGATGTTCAACAACCCGGTCTCGTCCTCCAGGTTGAGGAAGTAGACACCCTTGGCGGTACCAGGTCGCTGACGGTGGGTGACGACACCCGCCACCTTTATCCGTGACCCGTTGCGTTGCATGTCGAGGGCTTCGGCCGCGGTGAGGCACCCTTCGAGCTGATCCCGGACAAAGCTCATCGGATGCCGGTTGGAGACTCCGGTCGACCACAGGTCGGCCCGATGCTCCTCCTCGGCTTCCATCCCGGGAAGAGCCGGGGACTTCACGCCCGGTGACAAGGCCAGACGCTCGGGATCGATCTCGGCCAACGCCCCGGCGGCCCACATCCCCTCCCTCCTTCCCAAGCCGATCGCCTTCAGGGCGCCGGAGGCGGCCAGACCTTCCAGGGCCTCCACTCCGAGCCCTGTCCTCGACGCCAGGTCCTCGGGTGAGGTGAATTCCCCTCCCAGGATCCTCGCCGCCTCGATTCGGGTCACCTCCCTCTCCCCGAGGTTCCTCACATAGCGAAGACCCATCCGCACCCCAACCGGGGGCCGGATGGAGTCATCAAAGGTGCCCCTCCCCCGTCGCCAGCTCTCTTCCAAATAGGAGACCACGTCGTCGGGGTCGGCCTCGATCGACTCGATGGTGCAGTCGTGCCAGGACAGGTTCACGTCCGGCCCCATCACCACCACCCCGTGACGTTGCGAGTCCTGAACCAGCGAGTTGGGGCTGTAGAAACCCATGGGTTGGGCGTTGAGCAGACCGGCCAGGTACTCGGCCGGGTAGTGGAACCGGAGCCAGGCAGACATGTAGACGATGTAGGCGAAGCTCACCGAGTGGCTCTCGGGGAACCCGAAGCTGGCGAAACCCTGCAACTTCTCCCAGATCTCGTCGGCAGCCGCGCCGACGATCCCATTGCCCGCCATCCCGGCATAGACCTCCTCCCGGAGTCTTCCCATCGCCTTCTCCGAGCGCTTGTGGGTCATCGCCTGACGGAGCCGGTCGGCCTGACCCCCGTCGAACCCGGCGCATATCCGGGCCAGTTCCATGAGCTGCTCCTGGAAGATGGGGACGCCCAGTGTCTTCTTCAGGATCGGCTCGGCGGAAGGGTGGGGATAGCGGATCGACTCCTCCCCATTCCGTCGTCTCAGGTAAGGATGCACCGATTGGCCCTGGATCGGACCGGGCCGAATCAGCGCAACTTCGACAGCCAGGTCGTAGAAGGTCTTCGGCTTCATCTTGGGCAGGGTCGCCATCTGGGCCCGTGACTCGATCTGGAACAGACCCACAGTGTCGGAGCGGGTGATGGAGCGGTAGATGGCTTGCTCCTGGGGAATGGCGGCCAGGTCGACGTCGATCCCGTGCTGATCCTCGATCAAATCGTGGGCCAGGTGAAGGGCGTTGAGCATGCCAAGACCGAGCAGGTCGAACTTGACGATCCCCACCGCCGCCGAGTCGTCCTTGTCCCATTGGAGAACGGTCCGGCCTTCGAGCCGCCCCCATTCCAATGGCACCACCTGCCACAGGGGGCGGTCGGCGATCACCATTCCTCCGGAGTGGATTCCGAGATGACGCGGGTACCCATCGAGACGCCAGCAGATGTCGTAGATCATCTCGGCGGTCATCCCCTCTGGGAGCGGGCTATCGAGCCGGATCTGGCCCGGATCCCTGGTGTCGACATACTTGGAGAGCCCGTCGACTTGGGCTTGGGTGAAGCCGAAGGTCTTGGCCACGTCCCGCAACACCGACTTGGCCCGGTAGGTGATCACGTTGGCCACCATCGCCGCCCGTTCCCGCCCGTATTTGCGATAGCAGTACTGGATCACCTCCTCGCGCCGGTCGGCCTCGAAGTCGATGTCGATATCTGGGGGACGACCCCGCTCCTCGGAGAGGAACCGCTCGAAGGGAAGATGGAGCCGGATCGGATCGACCCGGGTCAGACCGAGACAGCGGCACACCGCCGAGTCGGCACCTGATCCCCTGATCTGGCAATAGATGTCCTGGGACCGGGCGAAGTCGACGATGTCCTTGACCACCAGGAAATACCCGGGGAACCCGAGTCGCTCGATGATGTCCAGCTCGTGTTCGAGCCGACGCCGGGCGCGAGGATCGATCCCGTCGTCGCTCCCCGGGTAGACATCACGCGCCCCCTCCCAGGTGAGATGACGGAGAAACTCCATCTCGTCTCGGAAGTGACCGGGCATCGGGAAGTCGGGCAAACGAGGCGCCACCAGGCCAAGATCGAAGGCAAGACGTCTTCCCAGCTCCGCCGCCCTGGCCACCGCGCCCCGGTAGCGAGCGAAGCGACGGGTCATCTCCATCGGGTGCTTCAGATACCGCTCATCGCTTGCCGGGCGGAACCCGTCGGCTGCCGCGAGGGTGCGGCGTCCGCCTATGGCTGCCAGCGCCTCGGAGAGATAGGCGTTCTTACGGTCGTGATAGTGAGTTTGGTTGGTGGCCACCGTGGGCAAGGACAGCTTCTGGGCCACTTCCCACATGAGGTCGTTGCGGGGATCGTCCTCGGGCATTCCGTGATGCCACATCTCGAGATGAAGCCTGGTCCCGAACAGCTCGCGGAGACGGGATGTCTCCCGGATGGTCGCGCCAAGATCATGACGAGCCGCCGCCTTGGGCACGGCACCGGCGTGGCAACCGGTCAGGACGTGTATCTCTCTGTTTTGCGCCGCCCCGCTCAGATCGTCCCAGGTGTAGATCGGGTGATCCTTCGCCCCCCGCATCTGAGCCTTTGTCACCAAATGGGAGAGACTCCGATACCCATCCGGCGAACCGGCGAGTAATACCAGATGATCGGTCTCAGGCAGTTTTGTCGGTTTGACCCCGTGGGAGCGGACGCTGCGCCCCCGACGAAGCCGTCCCTGGCCGCCTTTGCTGCGGGCATGACGCTGCTGGTCCCACTCCTGGGCTCGCGCTAGAGGGTCAGCCGGGCCGGCCGGCTCGACCTCGAGCCCGATCTCCACTCCGTAGATGGCAGGCAACCCGGTCTCCTTCGCCGCCTGCCAGAACCGGGATACCCCGTAGAACCCGTCGTGATCGGTGACCGCCAGGGCTTCGTAGCCAAGATCGATGGC
>DASWKK010000172.1:0-24532 GCA_036396655.1 Acidimicrobiia bacterium | reverse complement strand
GCTGCTTCCTCTGCCGCCAGGCGACGTGCCTCCTCCTCGGCGCGTCGTCGAGCCTCCTCCTCGGCGGCCTGCCTCTGAACGAGCGTGTCGTAGATGGCCTGGGCCTCGACCAGGTCGCTCTGCAGTTCGGTCGCCTTCACTTCCAGCTCTGACACGAGAATCTCCTGTTCGGCGGAAGCCTCGGTCAGCCGGTCGGTCTGGCGCCCGAGCTCCGCCCGGAAGGAGCGAAGCGTGTTGACCACATCCTCTTCGACGCCGGTGACATTGCGCAGGTACTCGATGCCCGCACCGTATTTCTCATCGTCCGCCGAGAACAGGACCTGGATCGAAGCGACCGAAGTCGACCCCATGTACATCTCGACGGCCACTTCTTCGAGTCTCCGCTCGGCGTCGCCGATCTTGACCCGGGCTACCTCGATCGAAGAGGTCAAGTCAGAGATCTCCTTCTCCAGAGCAAACTGACGCGCCCAGGCATCCTGAACCTCCACGCCGAGTGCCTGGGAATCAGCCATGATCTCGTTGACCTCCCGACGGGCGCGATCGATGTCCTCGTCGGTGACCTGGCCGATGGCGGGGATGGCCATCGCGATGACGAGCAGAGAAGCGAAGGCGCTGGCTAACCGTTTCATGAGGGGCTGGGACGGGTCTCGACGACCCGATCTCCCGACAAGGCTATCCGTCCCTGATCTCTCAGCAACGCGAGGTGAGCCTCGACCGACCTGGCGGCTAGGGGATGCAATGAGCGATCGACGTCGGCATATACCACTTCGACCACCTCGGTGATGGTCGAGGCGCCGCCGACGACCGCCTCGAAGATCTCCTCGTGACGTTGCCGACGATGGGCGATGTACCAACCGATCACCCGGTCCGGATCGTCCATGTCGTCACCGTGACCTGGGTGCAGGCGAACGAGCCCGGTCCCCTCGAGGCGGGCCAGCGAGTCGAGATAATGACCCATGTCTTCGACCATCACCGAGGATCCGCCCATGATGTGGTCACCTGTGAATAGGACATCGTCGACCCGAAAGCAGAGGTGGTCGTTGGCGTGACCGGGAGTGTGCACGACATCGAGCCGTGCCCGGCCCACTTCGAGGCTGGCACCGTCACCCAGCATGACATCTGGGTCGAAATCGGGCCCCGGGGCGTAGCCGTAGGCCGGCACCGCCAGCTCGCGAGCCAGCGGGTTCGCCATAGGGGCATGATCGGGGTGGGTGTGCGTGACCAAGACACCGATGGGGCGTCTTCCGGCGAGCCGGCTCAGGATTCGGTCCCCATGCACGCCGTCGATCGGTCCCGGGTCGATCACGACGGTCATGCCGTGTCCATCGTCGACCAGCCAGGTGTTGGTCCCCGGACCGGTGAATGGTCCCGGGTTGTTGGCCAGGATTCGCTCGATCTGCATCAATCGTCGCCCGGCATGTGGATCGGGACAATCGAGCCGTCGTCCATGAGCTGAGGCTGGATCAGGGACCGGCCGACGGCGCCGGCCGCCGAGCTAACCGCATCATCGACAGTGGACCGATGTTGAAGCCACCTGAGGTGCGAGATTGTGGGCAGGAACATCTCCAGCTCACCGATCTCTTGCCGGTGCAGGGCCGCCGAAGGCGTCAGCCACATGTGATCGACCAGCTCCGTGGTGTCGAGGCGTATATCGGGAGCGCCCTCCGCTCGGGCGAGGAAGAAGCGAGTGTCGTATCGAGCAGGGGCATGCGCGGGTGTCACCCATCGGGAAATCAGGGTGAGCGCCGAGCCGTCGAGTCTGAGCCCGGCATCGCCCATCGCCTGGAGCAAGGCGATCCCCCGCCCCTCAGGAGCAGGGAGCGGACCGCGGTCGGTGAGAGCAATCCCCGTCTCCTCGGCCAGCTCCCTGAGCGCGGCGACCCGAAAGACCCGATCGGGATCGTCACTCCTCACGATCTGCGATGCCAGCTCCGAGTCATCATCGGCGTCGACGGCACCGCCGGGGAAGACGGTCAACCCGCCAAAGAAGCCACCCGCCGGGCGACGCACCATGAGGACTTCAATCCCTCGATCGGTGTCTCTGACGAGCATCGAAGTCGCCGCAGGACGGGCTTCGACGGTTGGCACGGTCACCGGGGCATCCTAAGAACCCAGCTCGATCAACCTGGCACACTTGGCCGGTGCCCGAGACCTCCAACCCGTACCGAGATCTCCCGCCAGTGGACGAAGTGTTGAACGCTCTCGCTATTGCCGGTCTGCCCCGCCCGCTGTTGGTGCAGAGCGCGCGGTCTGCGTTGGAGCAGGCGCGGGTGGAGATCGCGAGTGGTGGCGAGCCCGACGTCATTGGCCTGGCCACGGACCTGGTGACGGGCCTGCGTCGCTCGGCCACCCATCCGGTGGTGAACGCGACCGGCGTCCTCCTCCACACCAATCTGGGGCGCGCCCCGCTCTCGTCTCGAGCCGCGGACGCCGCACACACCGCGGCCGCCTCCTACACCAATGTGGAGCTCGACCTGAGGACCGGGGACCGCGGTGGAAGGGGGGGTTACGTGCGAGAGCTGCTCCGCGCCCTGACCGGCGCCGAGGACGCCCTGGTGGTCAACAACAATGCCGCAGCCGTCCTGCTTGCCTTGGCCGCAACCGCGACGGGCAAGGCAGTCCCGGTGTCCCGGGGTGAGCTGATAGAGATTGGGGGCTCCTATCGGCTTCCTCTGGTGATGGAGGCGGGTGGAGCGAGGCTGGTGGAGGTCGGAACCACCAACCGCACCAGGCTGGGTGACTTCACCACAGCTCTGCAGATCCACGACTGCGGTGCGGTGCTGCGGGTGCACCCCTCCAACTATCGGATGGAAGGCTTCGTCGAGGAGGCGGCCCTGGAAGACCTGGTCGTCCTGGCGCACCAACACGACGTCCCGCTGATCCATGACGTCGGGTCCGGTCTCATCGACGCCACAGCAACGTGGCTCGGTGCCCGGCTCCCGCGGTGGCTCGCCGATGAGCCGGGTGTGCGTCAATCGATCGACGCCGGCGCCGACCTGATCACCTTCAGCGGTGACAAGCTGATCGGGGGCCCGCAGGCAGGGATCATCGTCGGCACGGGCACGATGGTGGAGAGAGTTCGTCGTCACCCTTTGGCCAGGGCGCTACGGGTCGACGCCATGACCGACGCCGCACTGGCCGCCACGCTCGAGTCGCTGGCGAACGGCAACGCCGAGGACATCCCCTTCTGGCGCATGGCCACTCTCACAGACGCCGAGCTCGGGCCGAGAGTCGAGCGTCTGGCTGCCCGAATCGGGAGCCGGGTCATCGCTGGCGAGTCGGTCATCGGGGCCGGGAGCCTTCCCGGTGTTGGCATCCCCACCCCACAGGTCGCGCTCGAAGACGAGGATCACCTCTTCGGGCTGCTGCTGGCAACGGATCACCCAATCCTCACCAGACGCCAGGGCAAGGATCTTCTCATCGACCTCCGCGCGGTCGCTCCCGACGACGATGAGCTGGTTGCCGAGATGGTGGCCAGGTGCCGCTGATCGGGACAGCGGGTCACGTCGACCACGGGAAGTCGACGCTGATCGAGGCCCTCACCGGAAGGGATCCCGATCGATGGGAGGAGGAGAAGCGGCGGGGTCTCACCATCGATCTCGGGTTTGCCTGGACGACGCTCGGCGCTGAAGAAGTGTCATTCGTCGACGTACCCGGACACGAGCGGTATCTGAAGAACATGCTGGCGGGAATCGAGCCCATCGATATCGCGCTGTTCGTGGTGGCGGCAGACGAGGGGTGGATGCCCCAGTCCGAGGAGCATCTCGCCGTGCTCGACCTGCTCGGGATCGAAACCGGCGTCGTCGCCCTCACCAAGGTTGACGCGGTGGACGAGGAAACCGTCGAGCTGGCAACCATCGAAGTCTCCGAGCAGATCGCCAATACCGGGTTGGCCTCAGCCGAGATCGTCCCGGTGTCGGCACGGACCGGGTTCGGGATCAACCACCTGAAGCGCGCCCTGTCTCACCTGGTGACGGGAGTGGTGGTGGAAGGCGATCGCCCACGACTGTGGATAGACAGGGCATTCTCGGTGTCTGGAGCCGGCACTGTGGTGACCGGGACCTTGGTCGAAGGCCCCATCAGCGTCGGAGACACGGTCGAGATCCTTCCCGCCGGTACCACCACCCGGGTGCGGGCATTGCAGAGCCACGAGACCGAGATCGATGCTGCCCGCCCCGGCCGTCGGATCGCTCTCAATCTGAGCGGGATAGATCGCTCCCATGTGCCACGTGGCTCGATGCTGGGCCTGCCGGGGCACTGGCACCCGACCAACAGATTCACGGCACGGCTGCGAGTCGCCCGTTACCTGGATGAGTTGCCGGCCCGGGGAGCATTTCACCTCCACTTTGGAAGCGGCGCCTACCCGGTGATTGTCAAGCGGCGAGAAGGCGAGCATGTCTTGCTGCAGTTGCCGACACGCCTTGCGATGCGCTCGGGCGACCGATTCATCCTCCGGGAAGCGGGTCGCAAACTGGTGGTGGCCGGTGGCATCGTCGTCGACCCCTCGCCGGGAGCACCGGCCCGGGCATTGGCGGATGCCCTACGTATCGACCCCACAGCCGACAGAGATCGGGTGGCCACCGACCTGCTCTCGGTTCGAGGTTCCGATCATTCAGCCCGGCTCGCTGCTCATAGCGGTGGCGGCCAACCGATGGATGCGATCCAGGTGGATGAGATTGTGATCACACGAAAGCGTTTCGACGACCTGCGGCAGCAGGTCGAGACGGCAGTGACCGAGTACCACACCAGCCATCCCCTACGCGCCGGGGTCCCGTCGGCCACGCTGTCCACACTCCTCGACATCAGCCCGGAGCTCGTCGACCGGCTGGTCGAAGAAAGTCGGGTCCTGAGCCGGACCGGCCCCGACGTGGCAAGGAGTGAACACCGACAAGAGCTCGACGCGGGCATGAAGGAGCGCTGGGAAGCCGCCGAGATCCGGCTACGCGCCGATCTTGCCGTTCCCAACGCCGACGACCTAGGGCTGGGGCCGGAACTCCTTCATCTTCTGGTGAGGATGGGGAAGCTGGTACGGGTATCGGATGATCTCGTCTTCCTGCCCGAACAGGTCGATGACATCGTGCGCCATCTCCAAGATTTGGGCAGCGGGTTCACAGTGGCCGAATTCCGCGACCACACCGGGCTGTCGAGAAAATACGCGGTGCCCCTGCTCGAGTGGTCAGACAAAAGAGGGCTCACCCTCCGGCGAGGCGATCAACGCCACCTTCGGTGAGCCCTCCTCATCGATGTCGGTTCAGACGACCAGAGACAAGCTTCTCCTCTCGGTCTCGGTCAAGCCTCCCCAGATCCCGAACGGTTCCCGGATCTGCACGGCGTGGGTAGTGCACGGCACTCGCACGGGGCAGACCCCGCAGATTGCCTTTGCCTTCATCTCTCTGCGCTCCCGCTCGTCCTTGCGCTCGAACGTCGAAGGCGGAAAGAAGAGGTACGCGTGATTACCCCGGCACAGCGCGTCGATCTGCCAATCGTCCATGGTGGACAATCTGACTCCTCCCTGTCTAGCGACAACCGCAAAGCAACCTAATCAGGTCGGAGGGCGGCGACAAGGAAGAAACTGGGAATCGACGGAATCAGTTTTCGCGATCGACGTCTGCCGGCTCCACCTCGAGGAACAATCCGTCGACTCCCGACACCAAAACCTCCGAGCCGGGGGCGAGCCCTGCCTCACGATGCGCGGTCGCCCTCCACCGAGCCCCCCTGACCTCGACCACGCCGTCCGGATCGAAGACGGCCACGGTCACCCCCCGCTCTCCGATGAGCCCTTCGCGACCGATCGTCTGGGTCGAGAAGCGGGCGCGCTGAACGGTGGGCATGGCCAGGAGAAAGAAAAAGAGGACTCCCAGCACCGACGGAAGCACCAGATACCACCTGGCGTCGATCTGACCCGAACCCGCGACGTAGAAGATCCCCGACAACTGAAGCACCGCCGCTCCGAGGACCGTCAAGGAGAGGACTCCACCCTTCTGATACGCGGTGGTCAGGATCGCCCAGCCGAGGACGGCGAGCCCAAGCGCCCAGGGGCGGACCGGGAGATTGAGGAACCCCCAACCGGCGAGGAGCAGGGAGACGCCAGCGACACCGGCGGCAACGCCGGGCCCTATCGCGTAGAACTCGAAGGAGACGATGGTGAGACCGACGACGAGGAAGAAGAATGCAGGCTCCGGGGTGGCTGCGAGCCTGAAGAACATCGTCCCGAGACCCAGTTGGCGGAAGGTCACCGTCCTCAAGGTCACCCCTTCTTCGAAGGGAACGAGAGTCTCCACCACGACGGGTCCGGCAGCAGTCTGGAAGGTCTCGCCATCGAGGTCCTGCAGGTACTGGCGGATGGACGGCTGCAGGTCGAGGCCGCTCTCCTCGGCGGGAACCGGCTCATCCAACAATCCCGGAAGGTCGCCGAGCCAGGAGGCGAGATTATCCTCCCCGGCGACCACGGGGAGCAACAGCCCCACCTCGGAGCCGGGGGCGACGGCGGCATGCTCGGCTTCTGACACGATGACGGCCGCCCCTCCAAACGCGACGGCGGGTGCCGGGCCGACCCACAATGCGAGCGGAAGGGGCGGGGACTCGATCGTCGCCAACAGGTCGCCCAGCGCTTCTTGGTCGAGCACCGCCCGTGAGTTGATCTGGAGCACCGCCAGTACCTGACCGCGGTCGGCCGCCGCCTGAATGGAATGGCGCATGAACTCGAGTGCCGAGCGGTCGAGCGGCCCGCTGACGTCGATCACATCGATGCCGGGCTGGTCGTCCTGAGCGAGACCTGCCATCGGGATCAGGAGAAAGACAACGGCCAGGATGAGGCGACGCACGGGAAGATCAGGTTAGGTCACGGTGTAGCCCTAGAAATCGGCGAGGATCGGCCCGGCTAACGTCCCACACCGATGCCAAGGGTTCTCGTCGTCACCGACACCGAATGGGTGATCAACGATGTCAATGCCGCCCTCGGCTTGGGCGATTGGCAGATCGAGACGCTCACCGACCCGACGCAGGCGGCGGCCACGGTTTCCGCCATGGTGCCCGACGCGGTCATCTTGGACATGCAGATCAGCCAGATGGGCGGGATGGCAGTGATAAGGAACATTCGAGAGGTGTTCGAGGGTGAGCGCACTCCACGCCTGGTGCTGCTCCTCGATCGATCGGCGGACACCTTTCTCGCCAAACGCGCCGGGGCCGACGCCTGGTTGATCAAGCCTTTCGACGCCCATGACCTCCGGGCGGCTCTCGATACCCTGGCCTGACCGAGCATCCCCTTGATCGGACTTGATGTCAGACACTGAGCCCGGCGGCGATGCCGAGTGGCTGCTCCAGAATCTCTGACTCCACTGAGATCGGCAACTCCAGCCCGAAGATGCTCCAGTGCCCGTCATGGTGATAGGCCAGACGTCCCGCCATCAGGTCCGCCAACTGGCGAGAGACCGACAATCCCAAGCCGACCGCGGATGGTTGTGAGCCGGCCTCGTGGGCGCTTGCGTAGGGGAGGAAGATCCGCTCTTGTTCCGAAGGGGGGATCTCTGCGCCATTGTCACGCACCAAGAGGTACACCCGGTCGTGGCGTGTCTCGTATTCGATGAACACTCGCTCACCGCCGTAACGGATGGCATTGGTGAGCAGGTTCCTGATGATCTGGCGGAGCCGAACCGGGTCGGCGACGGCTCTGACCCTCTCGCTTGGCTCTATGACGGTGATGCGACTGCGATCGGCTTCGGTCAGCACCTCCACCACCTGGGCACAGTTCGCCCCGACGTCGACGGGGACCTGGCTGATGTACACCGAATTGATCTCCGCCCTGGCCGCAACCAGGAGGTCCTCCACGATTCCCGCCAGGTCGTACGCCTCCCGTGCGATGGTGGTCGTGAGCTCGAGTCTCTCCTCGTCGGTGAGGTCGCCAGTCTCGTCACGGAGGATCTCGGCAAAACCCATCACCGCCGCCAGGGGGGTCCTCAGCTCGTGGCTCACAGAAGCAACAAACTCGTCCTTCGATCGAACGAGATGCTCGAGGCGCTCCGTTTCCAATTGGAGCTTCTCGGCCTCGACGCCGCGCCGCAGAGCCTCCTCCCGTGCCAATGCACCTTCGAGGTTCTCCGAGAATCGCCAGTAGGCGATGATCACGGCAGTCAGCGCCAGGACGTATACCCCGTGGACCAGTGCCCAGCGAACTGGGTGGGCGAGGGCTGCAGGATGATTGAAGACGCTCTCGGGTGCCAGGACACCTGCCACCGAGTGATGAGTGACTACGAAGGCGAGCCCGACAGCGAGGGGCCTCCAATCGCGATACAGGCTGACGAGAGGGATCACGACGAAGAAATGGAAGTGAGACTCGATCAGACCATCGGTGAAGTGAACCAACAAACCGGAGCAGCTGACCAGCGCGAGACTGATCAGCACCGCCTTGCTCGCCTGCGTCTCCACCACATAACTGCCCGCAATTAGGACGAGGACGATGGCTAGCTCGAGAGCGAGATGACCAGCGTCGACACCGCTACGCAGCGCGATCACGCCAAGCAGCGGGACGTTGGCCCAGGTGACGGCGAGCAAGAGCCGATGCCGGGTGTTCCAGCTCGAGTCTGGGAGTCGGGTGCCTTTGGGTAGCCACTGCCAGAAGGTGTTGATGCGCCCGGTGACCGATCGAGGGCGCACCGACCAGCGATCGGCCAAGAAAGTCATCAGACTTCATCGGCCCCAGGAGGCCCGGCCTTAACGAGCAGCAAGAACCCGACTCTCGCCCCGCCTCGAGCCTCAATCCGGCCAAGGCCTCCGATGGCCTTCAGACGGTGGTCGCATGAGCCATCGGCGGTGCCACCGAGGTCGGACCGATTCAGGCACTCTCACTCTCCCAAGTGACCGTGATCGGGCGTGTGATCCCCGGCAAAGGAAGTGAGGCGGCCTCACCCTCAACCGCCTCGCGACCGCTGCGGGTGAGTGGTCCCCAGGGACGGACCGTCACCTTGTGTTCCGAGCGGCGCCAAGTCCCGACGATCTCGGCGTCGAGGAGAACAGCACCTGGCCAGACACGGGAGGTCCAAAGCTGGCTCCGGTGGGCGGCATCGGCGACCAGCAGCTCGCGGCTCTCACCTTGAAGAAGAAAGTAGGGGTCACCACTGGGGAGCAGGCGGGTCGAGGTGGCTCCGTCTGCGGAGCGGAAGGCCGACTCGTCGGGAGCAAGGATCCATGCTTCGCCGATGGGTGTCCGTACTGCGATCAGTTCGCTGCTGAGGGCTTCGAAGGTGGCGACTGCCACCTTCGGGCGGACTCCGGCCCAGGAAGCGAAGTAGTCGGGTTCGGCGGGCCCGAATACATGCAGAAAACGGCGTGCCAGTTCGAGCCGGGCCTCGCAGGGGTCGACTGCCGGTGCGGGTACGGTCCAGATCAGCGGCTGTCTTGCGCCATCCCAGTAGATGAGGAATCTGCCGGTGGGAGCCGCATATCGCAATGCGTTGGGGTGCAGACCGACGATGCGAGCAGCATCCCGACAGTCCATGCGCTCCACTCCAAGTGCGGCCTCCAACCGGTCGGCGACGTCTTCGGCTCGCCGCCGGGCCTTCGGCTCTTCGGGCAGACGACCCAGTGTGAACAGAGCCAGATCACGCTCGGGGATAACGAAGGCGCTGTAGCGAGGTCCCCAGACCTGAACCAGCGGCGGTTCCTCCCATGTCCCAGGGCCGGTCCCCGAAACACGGGCATGGAGAGACAGCAGCGCCGCCCTCGGCATGCTGTCCTGAAGTCCGACGGTTGCTGCAATCTCCAGGGAACGCGGTGAACGGGCAAGCCTCTCACCCAGAGCCGACGCCTTCCTTCGGTGGGCGAGGATTTGCTGACGTGACAGTTGAAGGACCACCACCTCCGACCCTACCTGTCACGCACGTCGACTTCTGGACGCCTTCGCTGCGCTCCAAGGAAGGGGTGTCCCGGTTGACTGGGCGTTGTGATTGGCGACCCGAACCTACTCGCTGCGTCCCTTGAGGGAACCGTCCTTGGTGGACGACCCGTAGAGGTCTTCGACATCCCGCTGCATGACATGTCGGCATTCGCGGTCGCCATCGAACCCGACGAGGTTGTTGCTGGGTAGACGGCCGCTCGCGGGCTTCTCGAGGTATCTGGGCGATGGCCGGTCGCGACCACTTCGTGGAATCTGGGTCCAGTCGACCCTGCAGAGCTGTTCAGCCGCTTTCCGTTCGAAACCAGCTCGCAGGACGACGTGGCTCCGTTGGCGGTGGTTGTTCGAGCCGAGGCAATCGACGTCGCGGAGCAAAATGCCGAGCGACTCGCTGTGTTGAGGGAAGACGAGCCCGTGGACGAGTGGATCGACCACGAAGTAGGCGAGACCTACGCCAAGTTCGGTGTGGCTCCCTCTCTTGAAGAAGCACGACATGCGGTAGCCGACGAAGGGTTGCAGAGCAGGGTCGACCTCGATCGGTGGCTCTTCGGCTGGGAGCTCGCCAACGTCGAGGAACCCATCTCGCTGCAACCGCCTGACCTCGGGTACCAGCAGTGGTACCAACCTTCAGGTCAGCAGTCGGCGATCGTGTTTCTCCCGACGCCACACCCGTGGGAGACTCTCGGCTTTATGAGTTGGTGGGCGAGTGAGCTCGCCGGCGGGAACGAGCCACTGGTCGCCGTGCTCCACGACTGGCACCAGCGGTTCGACGCCGAGTTGGTTGCGCACTGGGGAACGATGCTTCAGATCGTTGTCTCCCGACGACCCGGCGATCCTGAGGCGGCGTGGCATCTCGCGCTCGAACACGAGCTGATCGCTCCCCCCACGTTGCAGCAACTTCCGATCCGAGAACATGCCCGGACGCTTCTCCAAGCGGATCGTTGTCTGCTACACGAACGTCCCTGATTCGATCCACGTCATGCGCTGAAGGGAGGTGACACGATTGGGTAGTGAAGCGAGAATGTGTTCGGTGACCCTGAATCGCACCGCCTCGACCACAGCCCAGCACCGATGATGATTCCGGCAATAAAGGGGATCATTGCCCGGCGTCTGCTCGTCAACTATCGGATCGATCCAGACGCCCTGATCCGGGTGCTACCGACGCCGTTCGAGCCGTTACTTGTTGATGGCTATGGGGTGGCGGGGATCTGTTTGATTCGGCTGGCGCAGATAAAGCCCGCAGCTCTGCCTGGAGCATGGGGGTTCAGTTCGGAGAACGGTGCTCATCGGATCGCGGTAAGGCTTCCGGACGGAGGGGAGGCCGTGTACATCCCCAGACGGGACACCGGGTCTCGATTGAACACCATGCTGGGGGGTCGCCTCTTCCCGGGGGTTCATCATCACGCCGAGTTCACGACTCACGAGACCGACGACCGGATCGAGGTTCGAATGATGAGTGACGACGGCGAGACCCGGGTCGAGGTCGTCGGGCGTCCGTCTACCGCTCTCCAGTCGGGCTCCGTGTTCCCCGACACGGACGCAGCTTCCAGGTTCTTTGAGAGAGGTTCCTTGGGATATTCGGACACGCGAGATCCGAGCGAATTCGATGCTCTCGAATTGAGGACTCGCACCTGGGATGTCACACCGCTGGATGTCGATCACGTCCTGTCGAGCTTCTTCGAAGACCCCAGCCGCTTCCCACCTGGATCTGTCGAATTCGACAACGCCCTTCTGATGCGAGACATCGATCACGAATGGGTTGCACGGGATAGCCTCTATTGCGCGGGGATACCTGAGACCCCGGCCCAGATCAGCTGATCCCGCGAACAGCCGCCAGTATCTGAGACCGCCCCGGGATCTCGACGTGCGCTGGTCAGCAGCTGGTTCAAGCCTGTTCGACCACGGTCCCGTAGCGTTGCTGTGCCGCTTGAGCCGAAGTCCCGAGAATCTCGCCGATCTTGCTCCAGGAGATACCAGCCGCGCGAGCCGCGATCACGGCGTCGACCAGCTGACGTTCGCTGTGGGCACGTGCCAGAGCAGCACGCCGAAGTAGATACTCCTCGACGGGAACATCATCGCCCTCTCCCGGCTCGTAGTCCTCGAATCGTTGGGCGAGCTCGTCGGCGTGGTCGAGTATCTCTTGGATGGAGCGTGGCATGGTGATCACCTCAGGAACTTCTCTCGAGCTGGCATTGCATGGACTATGAACTCGATGCGTTCAGCCGTGGCTACTCCGATCTCGAGCAGCCTTCCGGATTCGTCAGGTCCGATCAGCATGGTGAGTTCGTCTAAGTCGAACACGCGGATTGGGTTTCTATAGGCGTGAAGCATGTCACTCTCAGCGATCCCGTGTTTGCGGGCACTCGCCACAACCACCGGATCCATAGGCATCAAGTTAGCTTGATACCCCCAGAATTGTCACCCAATGACCTCTACAGGTATCCCTTGTCCCTGGCGAAGGCGAAAGCCTCGGTGCGGTTACGAGCGCTCAGCTTGACGATGGCTGACGACAGGTAGTTGCGCACGGTGCCTTCGGACAAGTGGAGACGCTCGGAGATCTCGGAGTTGGGCAGACCCTCACCGACGAGACGCAGCACGTCTCTCTCTCGATCGGTCAGGGGGTCGGCGTCACCCCAGGCCGCCACCGCCAGCTCTGGAGCTACAACTCGCTCTCCGCTGTGGACACGGCGCAGGGCGTCCACAAGGTCGGTGATGGGCGCATCCTTGAGCACATAACCGGCAACTCCTGCATCCAGGGCGCGCCGCAGATACCCCGAGCGGGCAAACGTGGTGAAGATCACCACCCGGACGGCCAGACTCTCGTCGGCCACTCTCTGAGCAACGTCGAGACCACTGAGGAGCGGCATCTCGATATCGGTGAGCAAGACGTCGGGCCGGTGCTCGCTCACGGCCGCCAGGGCTTCCTCCCCGTTGGCGGCAGTGGCCACCACTTCGATGTCGTCCTCCAACTCGAGGAGTGAGGCGAAGGCGCTGAGCACCATCGCCTGGTCTTCAGCGAGAACCACGCGAATCATTGCCCACCCACCGGGATGGAAACGCGGAGTCTGGTCCCACGACCTGTCGTCATCTCCATGGAGCCCCCGGCCGCGAGCACCCGCTCACGCATCCCGCGCAGACCTGACCCCTCCGGCGTCCTGATCCCGACACCGTCGTCGGTGATGAGGAGAGAGACCTCGCCGGGTCGGCCGTCGAGGCTGATGCGACAGGTCCGCGCATGGGCATGACGCACCACGTTGGTGACCGCCTCCCGCAGCGCCAGAGCAAGCACGGTCTCGATCGAAGGAGCGAGATCCCTCCGCTTCTCCTCATCGATGTGGATCTCGATGCCGGCGGCGTCGAGAGTCTTTGATGCCTTGTCCAGCTCGTCGCTCAGGTCGACATGCTGCCATCCGGCGACGGTCTCACGCAGACTGGCCAAGGTCTCTCGAGCGGTTGCCTCGATGGCGGCCGCCTCGTCCCTCGCCCGGTTCGGGTCGGTGGAGGCGAGACGTTGCACCAGTTGGCTGCGCAAGGTGACCGCGGTGAGCGCCTGGCCGGCCAGGTCGTGGAGGTCACGCGCGATCCGCTCCCGCTCGGTGATGGTTGCCAGGTATTGGATTCGCGCATTTTCGGCTCTCAGCGAGTGCGTCTCAGTGCTCAGGTCGATGTCCCCCTGGACCGAAAAGCCGATCAGCCAGATCATCGGTAGGGCGGGGGCGAAAACGAGAAACAAATAGGGCGGTGGAATCTGGGAGAGCGGCACGGTCAGCAGGGTGATCACGGTGATGGCGGCCAAACGCCAGATCAGAACACGCCGGGGCACGAAACCAGCAGCAAGGGCAGCGGCGTAGATCGGGATCACTCCCATGGCAGAGGTACCCAGCCACGTCGTGACGACACCCACTGCGAGCAGTGCAACCGCGGCTCCGGTGCGAAGCTGGCGGTACTTCATGGCGATCAGGTAGATGACCGCGCTCACGACCACGGTGACCGTGGACAATACCCAGTCGGACGTTGTCGTCGTGGGATCGAAGACCGGACCCAGGAAGACGAACGCCAGAAAGACCAGGTACAGCCAGTCGGGGAAATGGGAGCGACGCCTCCCATCCCCCGACGTGGCTGCTTCCTGGTTCACGGTCGGGCTGAACGGTAGGCAAACGCTGCCGCCGCCGCGCCGACTACCACGGTTAGGCCAAGCACCACGAGGTGCCCCACCCATGGCCCGCCTTCTATCTGGGCCATCGCCAGTTGGGCGAGGTGGTAAGTCGGTAGCAGTTTGCCGATGGCAACCGCCCAGCCAGGCATGATCTCGTGGGGGAACCACAGCCCCGAGGCGATGACCATCGGCATCAGCACCCCGTTGAGGATGGCTGCCGAGGCGTTGGTCCCCGCCCGCGCTCCGACCGCCAGACTGAACAGGGCGAACGGCACGGCACCCAGCACCAGCACGAGGAAGACCCTGGCCAGCACTGCGATGTCGATGGTCATCGATGCAACCAGCACCGCGACCGTCGTCATCGCCAACAGCACGGCCATCGCGTAGGGCAGGGCGGCCAGCACCTTGGCCACAAGTGTGACCCACAGAGGTGTCCCCGACACCCGCTTGACTCGCAGCCAGCCTCGCTCCCGGGCGTCGGCGAGACCTATCCCCGGACTCATCATCACCACGGCGAGGACGGCGAACGTCCCAAAGGGAGCGATGATGGCGGCGTTGGCTGATCCTTCACCGCCGAACATGGCAGTGAACATTGCGTAGAACAAGACCGGCATCAGCACCGAGAAGAACAGGGTGGTCGGCTCCCGCAGGATCGCCAGCAGCTCGTCTCGTATCTCCAGTCGTAACATTCGGGCATTCATGCGGCCACCTTCTTTCCAGGGGCGGTGAGCTCGAACAGCACCTCGTCCAAGGAGGGCGTGGCCACCACCAGATCGGTCAGGTCTTTGTCGAGGTCGAGGAGGAGGCGGACGACGGGCTCCGCCTCGATGGCCGTGATAACGACCTGGTCGCCCCGGGAAGTGGCGTTGACCACTCCCTCGGCGGTGCGGATCGTCTCCACGGGGATGCCGGTGCGGGCGGTGATTTGCCGCCCGGGCAGGGTCCGCTTCAGCTCGTCGGGGGTGCCCTCGGCGACGACCACGCCTTGGTCGAGCACCACGACACGGTCGGCTACTGCCGCCGCCTCCTCCACGATGTGGGTGGTGAGGAGGATGCCGGCGCCGTGTCGACGCCGTTCTGCCAGCGTCTCCCAGAAGGCGCGGCGAGCCGACACGTCGAGACCGACGGTGGGCTCATCGAGCACCAGAAGAACGGGGTCGGCCACCAGGCCCATGGCCAGTTGCAGTCGCTGCTGCTGGCCTCCGGACAGATCGGACGAACGGCGCTTGCGCAGCCCGTCCAGACCCATCTCGTCGATCGCTCTCTCTGCAGCGGCAGATTCGACGCCGGCCCTAGCCGCCGCACCTTCGACCACCTCACCGACAGTGAGGGTGCGGGGGAATCCGACATCCTGTTGAACCACGCCGATCCGTCGACGTACCGCCGCGTGGGCGGGGTCGCCACCGGCCACGGAGACCGTGCCGGACGTTGGCCTGATCAACGAAATGACTGAGCGAACCAGGGTCGTCTTGCCGGCGCCATTGGGGCCGAGCAGGGCGACGAACTCGCCCTCATCGACCGTCAGGCTGACCCCGGCGAGGGCATCGTTGCCGTCGTATGTGTGTTTGAGGTCTTTGACCTCGAGTAAAGCTGTCAATGCTCTCTCCTTTCTCGACGCCAGCGTGTCGGAAGTGAGGTTGGGGCGGTAGTGCCCACCGTCATCAGTCTGGGATGACAGTTGTCATGGCCACCCGGTTGAGGAGTTCGCTAAGCCACCCGCAGGGCGATCCCCTGACGTAGGCGTACCGCTGCTCGAAGGCTCGGGCCAGAAGGCAGGAACCTCGGGTCCTTCTGCGGTGTAGAGGTGGTGATGAGAGAGCACAGGCGAAGGCACATTCCAGTAGCACTCATCGTCCTGACCCTGGTCACGGCCGCGTGCGGGGTGCCCGTCACGGCTTCGGCAGACGACTTTGGCTCCCAGGGAACAACCACCGTCGCCACGGTCGAGACCACCAAGGCACCCACGACTACCGCCACCGTCGAAGCCAAGAAGTCCGACGACACGAAGAACGGATCCAGCAAGGTTGAGGGGAAGACGGACTTCGAGTGCACGGTGACCATCCCACCCCAACCCGGGTTCGTCGCCACCAAGTCAGAGAAGATCACCTACTCCAAAAACTTCCCACCTCCCGACCCGTGGCCAAGTGTGTACCCCCACAAGGGCATGGTCTGGTTTGGGTCCGATGATCTGTGGACGGCTCTGGCGATCGACGGTGACCACGGGGAACGAAAGAGCGTGTGGTGGAGCGTCAACTTCGCCGGTGGAGTCGTCGAAGAGCAGCCTGACGTGTGGGTGACCTGGACCCGCCTCGACACCGACCAGCCCGTGGTGATCGACAATGGCGCCAAAGCAACCAACGCCTACACCCCTGAGGAGGGCTGGTTCATGATCGCCGGCATCGATCCCGACGAGCCGGGTTGTTGGGAGGTCGAGGCTACATACAAGGGGGCCAGCCTCAGCTACGTGTACGAGAAAGCCGAATGAGACGACTTGCTCTACTGACCGTCGTCCTCCTGCTCGGCGGGGCGCTTCCGGCTTCGGCCAAGATGCCGCCATTTGATATGGAGATGGAGCCACGAGGGGACACAATCCACATCGAGGTGATGATCAGCAATGACTATGCCTTAAACGTGGGCGGTCGTCCCCTTTCCGGACGTGAGCGGTGTCGTCCCCGGGGAACGGCTTGTACCCGGACATGACCATGGTCGCCGTAGAGGACGAGGAAAGCGCGACCTGGGCCCTGGCGGCGTTGGGCCCGTGATGGCCTTTGCATTGCGATTCCGCGGAGTTGTCCTTGAACAGCCCGCACGAGATCCGAGGCAGTTAGAACCTGGATACCCTCGCTGGCGGCGGCTGGAGTAGTCACCTTCGTCGCACTCGGGATTGTTGTCCCGCGGACCTGTGCTGCTTGTGCCCGATGTTCCCTTCCGGCAGCACACCAATCCAGGAGACGAGGTGCCGGTCGGTCGGTGAGCAGTTCGAAGGCCTCCATTCGGCTTTGGTGTTCGGTGGAGAGCATCGGTGGAAGGGGCAAACCGGCAAGACCCTGTTGAATGACGACGGCTACCCCTTCGATTCCTCGTTCATTCCAAGGCACGCCTCTGTCGGCCCATGTAGAGAAGTCACGTAATTCCATGAAGTCGCGCCGGGTCTCATCCGTCAGGTTGGCCAGCTCCCACGCATGGGCGAGCTCGTGCTCATAGACCGAGTCGACAGACGTAGTACAGATAAGGACTCTCCATGGTGTTTGCCCCGCCTGGAAGTGACCAATGTGCCCGTCGCACGCATCAACATCGTCACCGAATTCCACCTCGAGATTCGGTAGGAGCAGACCGTTGGAGGCGAACCGGCTGAGGGCCTGTGCCAGCCGGCGATGTTCTTCGATGGTGCCGCCTCGCACAGCCACCTCAGGTTCCAGCGAGGTTTGGACGGCGAAAGCGGTCTGAGATGGGGAACGGGGGGTGACGTCTGGACCGGGAGAGTGGATGCTTTGCAACGATGCAAGTACCACACAGGCGAGAGCCGTTGCCGTGACAGCGATCCGGACCGCGAACACCATGCCCCGCAGCATCCGAAATGGCTGTCAACCCAGGTCGAACGCACATTCACCGGGGTTTAACCAGAACCGTTAAGACGTCTTATCGCATGTGCGCCAGTGCGAGATCGATCGCCTCCCGGGCATCGAGTCGAGTGCCGAGGTCCTCTTCCACTGAGAAGTCGCTGCTGCCGAGGTCAGTGCGGACCTGCTCAACAACGTGATCCTCGTCGGCGACGAAGCAGGTTCCGTAGAGAAACGAAGGCTGAAGGCAACCGGCGGCGCCTAGAATTCGCGCTGCGATGATGGGATCTTGCTTGCGCAGTGCGACCGCGGCACCGACCAACGCCGACCTCGTCGCGTAGAGGAGCCCGAGATCCTGGAAGGCTTGCAGTCCCTGACGGATCAACGCGTTGGCACGGTCTTCATGACCGAGTCTAAGGGCGAGTTGGCCGGCCGAGACGAGCTCCGCAGCGCATGGAACTCCAGCGGCGAACCGCCTTCTGTCTGAGAGGCCGGCCTCGATTCGCGTCAATCCCTCCTCCACTCTGCCCCCTAGTGCAAGTGCACTTCCGGACACGGTCTTTTCGACGGCCGAGGCGTATGCCTGGGGCAGCTCCTGGCAATACGACCTAGCCTCATCGCAGAGCGTTGAGATCACGTCGAGCTCGTCGGCGATTGGATCGCCCCTGTGTGTTGACCGGAGAAGCAGGGTCTCGGCGAGACGGGTCAGCGAATAGGCCATGGCGACGGGATCCGACAGCTGACGAGCCAGCTCAACTGCGGACTCTGCATATCTCACGCATTCTCGGGGATGATTGTCCTTTGGGAAGAAGCTCTGCTGGAACCGGGTCCACATCAGGCCCATCTGATGGTCGAGGGCTGAATATCGCTCCGCCGCATCATCGAGTCGTTGGCGACCCTCCTCAAAACGGTTGTGGTAACAGAGGTAAGGACCGAGGGCCAGGAGGCCCAAAGCCATCGAGCCCGGCCTGACCACCTCCGGGCGCTCTTCGGCTGCCTTCACTGCCGTTTCCAACCACTCCAGGCCATCTCGGGTGTGACGCCAACAGAAGTATCCGCCGAGGGAGCCGACGAGTCGAAGCACTGCATCGACGTCTCCGAGGCGCAAGAACTCGTTGAAAGCGGATCGGAGATCCTCGTGTGCGGCCTCCAGCTTGGGATACCAAAAGCCCTCATCGAAAAGGAGCCCTCTCCCGCCGACGACGGCCAACCTGAGCGCCCAGGAACCATGTCGGGCCAGAACATGATCGGGCACGTCAACGAGACGATCCCAGGCGAAGGCCTGGATGGATTCGGTGAGCCGGAACCGTCGATCAGGTCCAAGAGTCGAGAGCTCGATCATCGACTTATCCACCAGCCGTTCGACGCCGACATCAACATCATCCGCCGTGAGCGGCTCAAAGGCGCAAACCTCCCTTGCGGCTTCCAGGTCGAAGCCGGCAACGAAGACAGCCAGTCGAGTGAGCAACCTCCGATCCGGCTCGTCGAGCAACTGAAAGCTCCAATCAATTGCTGCTTCCAGGGTTTGGTGGCGGGCAAGGGCAGTTCGCCCACCTCTCTCGAGAAGTGAGAAGCGATCGGCTAGACGGGCACTGACCTCCGCCGGGGCGAGCGTGTTGGTACGGGCCGCAGCCAGTTCGAGAGCGAGAGGAATCCCATCGAGTCGTCGGCAGATGGTTGCCACCGCGGGAAGTGCCGACTGTTCGATGTCAGCACCTCTCGCCCGCGCACGGTCCACGAACAGCTCGACGCTGGAATAACTCTCCAGTTCGGTCGTTGGAGCAGTCGTGTCGGGAACCGAAAGCGATGGGACACGCCAAACCTGTTCCCCGTCGACTTGGAGAGGTTCCCGCGTAGTGGTGATGAAGCGCACCCCGGGCGCCTCGGTGAGCAATCGGTCGACCAACCGGGCGGAGGCATCGACAACGTGCTCGCAGTTGTCGAGAACGATCACCAGCTCCCGAGTCGACACAAATCGCACCAGGAGGTCCACCGTCTCAACGTCGGCATCTTGCGATATCCCTCCGGCGGCGGCGATCTGCGCAGGTATCAGTTGAGCGTCATACAGGCTGCCGAGTTCGACCCACCACACCTCGGCCCCATTTTCAATCATCGACCAGGCGAGCCGCTTGGCCAATCGGGTCTTGCCCACGCCACCGGTTCCGGTGAGGGTGAGGAGCCGAGCTGAGGTCAGACGGGACTGCAGCTCGGTCAATGCGCCACCTCGACCGATCAACTTGGTCCGTTCCGCGGGAGGATGTCGGTGAGGCCCGAGCTTGAGGGCGGGCTTGATGAGTGTCGGATCGTTGAGGAGGATTCGATCCTCCAAGAGGCTCATCCCCGGGCCGGGTACCAGGCCCTGTTGTCCGAGGAGGTCGGTAAGCCGCCGGTGTGCTGCGAGGGCGTCGGCCTGTCGACCCACCCGATACAAGGCCAGCATTAACTGACCCCAAAGGCGCTCCCGCAGCGGATTCTTCGACACCTGAGACTCGAGCTCCCCTACCAGCCCGGCGTGGTCGCCCGTGGCCAGCCGGGCCTCGTTGAGGTCCTCCACCGTCGACAGCCTCAGCTCATTGAGCCGCTGGATCTCGGCCTGCGCAAAAGTCTCGTAGGTCACGTCTTCGAGGGCCGACCCTCGCCAGAGACTCAAGGCTTCGGTCAGCCGATCGGAGGCGTGCCCGGGGTCGACGTCCAGTGCTCGCCGACCTTCGGCCACAAGCCGCTCGAATCGGTTGGAGTCAATCCCTTCGCGATCGACCCGCAGCAGGTAGCCAGGCGGTCGAGTGAGCAGGATCTCAGGTCCGGCTCCCCTCGGCCGGCCCGGCTCCAGGACCTTTCGCAGGTTGGCGATGTGAACACGAAGCGTCCCCATCTCCCTCCCGTTGCCTTGCTCTCCCCACAGCGCATCGACGATCCGATCGGTCGATAGCACCTCGTTGGCGTGTAGGAGCAGGAGGAGGAGAAGGGCTCGCTGTTTTGGCCCGTTGACCTCCACCGCGGAGCCTTCTCTCGAGACCTCAAGCGAGCCGAGAATCCCATACTGCAAAGCATCTGCTCCGGTGTCGTCCCCGGACCTTATCTGAATGACCAGCATCGGGTACCAGGAGTTGCGGTTCAGCCTTCCCGTTGACAGTGGGGTGATCTCATTAATCCCGCGTTAAAGCATCTTCCGCGGGCATTGACCAGGTCCGGGATGATCCGAGAGACGGGGTTCTGTACCACTGTTTCACAGATGTGACCGGGTCGGCTCAGAAGGCAGTCGAGCCAGAGAGGAGAGACGATGTCGCTGTTCATGGATGTCCACACGATCGAGGGCGGTGTTGCTGCGGCCGATGTGGCGGCCGCCCACATCAAGGACTTGGAGACGCAACGGAAGTACGGGGTGAGCTACAAGCGGTACTGGGTCGACGAAGGCGCCGGGAAGATCTTCTGTCTCGTGGAGGCAGATAGTGCCGAGGATGCCAACACCGTTCATCGGGAGGCTCACGGCCTCGTCGCTGACGAGATCTTCCCGGTGAGCGAGCACGACTGATCGGATGTTTCGAATCCAGACGGAGGTAACCAGAACCATGAGAAGAATGGCAGTCGCGGCGATGGCCGCACTGGTAATGCTGGTGGGCGCCACCGCGGCGTACGCGCATGCTCCAGGGAATTCAGAAGTCAAGCACGACCGAGGGCGACGCGAACTACGGGAGGTTCAGAAGGTCACGGTCAAGTATCACCGGCTGTCGAAGGCCCTGGATGACGGCTTTGTCGCCTTCTCGCTCGAGGGGACAGATGTCCCGACCTGCTTCGATAGTCCTGACGGGGGCATGGGTGTCCACTACGTCCGGAACATCGACGGCGTCGTGGACGCAAAGGACCCTGAGGCCCTGGTCTACGAGGTCGGGAAGCACGGGCGACTGAGGCTGGTAGCGGTGGAGTACATCATTCCAGAGGAGTTCGTCGAAGACAGCGCCGGCAACGTCGTGGCACTGCCCGAACTGTTTGGTCAGGAGTTTCACAAGCACTCCTTTCTGCCGGTGTACATCCTCCACGCCTGGATCTGGAAATGGAACCCGGACGGGAAGTTTGCCGACTTCAACCCACGGGTCAGGGCCTGTCCGAACCCATAGACAGCAAACGGCTCGTCTGAGAACGGCGGGGGCTGTCTGACGAGGACAAGCCCCCGCCAACCACCCCGGCACACGGCCGAGGAGCACAAGCCCCACCCCAGCAGCACACACACCGCCACGCGGGGACAGGCGCGGAATACTTATCTACACGCCGTAGTCGACCGTCCACCCCCCCGCCGCTGAGGACGCGGCCGAACGAGAACTGACGTTCTTGTGCGCCGCTTGCGGGCTGCAGCGGGCACTCGTATCTGCTGATCTGGCTGGCACTTCAAGACTGGGAGTGCAACCAGAGCCCGGTCTGGCGTGTGATATGGGTGTGAACGACGAAGCGATCTGGCGGAAGCACAGCGGAGAGCTCGTGCGCTTTGCGTCCGTGCTTGTCGGACCCGGCGACGCCGAAGATCTCCTGTCCTCGGTTGTGATGCGAGTACTGAGCTCGAGAGGTTCGCTGGAGAGCTTGGACAAGCCACGTCCGTACCTGTTCCGAGCCCTGGTGAACGAGGCCAAGAATCACCGGAGACGATCACGCCGTGCTGCGCCGCTGCTGACAGAGGATCAGTACTCGGTAGAGCTACGCCCCGAGGTATTAGAAGCCGTGATGGGTCTTCCTCCTCAGCAGCGCGCAGCCGTGTATCTGACCTATTGGAGAGATCTTCCCATCAGTGAGACATCCGAGCTGCTCGGATGTCGTCCCGGAACAGTCAAGCGCTACTTGTTTCTCGCCCGCAATCGACTGAAGGAGCTATTGAGTGACGCCTAAGACAGACCTTCTTGGCCATCCCGACCTGAGAAAGGTCTGGGATGTGATCGAATCAAACGCCCCTACGGTTGAGTGGACAGACGTCACCTCACAAGTCGGCCAGCCTGTGACGACGAAGCGCACTCGTCCTGTACGGAGAACGGTAGCCCTAGTGACTGTTGTCGCTCTTGTGCTTTTCGCCGGCAATGAGACGGTCGGAGTCTTCGCCGCGAGACGAGCGCTCGCCGCTGGACCCGCGGTTGCGGAGCCGCCGATCCAGCTTCAGATTGAAGTGATCGACAGCTCGAAGCCATGGCCCGTGGAGGCTCTGAGAGACCTCAGCGTCAACGACGACGGCATTTTCGCCCACACCGAAACGCCGGAGGCCGTGTCGGAACAATGGCAGCTGACTGATGCCGGATGGACCAGTCTCGGTGTTGACGCTTCATTGGTGACGGCGGGTGAGACATTCAACGGAATCCGATATGTGGCGGGCAGACTGCACGCTGGCGAGGCCGGGGACACCGCAGTGATCTTGCGAGTTGATCCAGAGTCCGAAGATTGGGAGACCGTGTTCACCGTCACCGGAGGGAACATCGCCGCTCTCATCAATGTCGGTGGACAGCTAGTGGCTTTCGGCCACGAGGATGGCTTTGAGAATCTTCGAGCATGGAAATCCGTGGACGGGACGTCCTGGACATCGGCCGAAGTCGAACAGTCCGATTCGGCCTACGTCGGCTCGGGGACATCCGACGGCAAGGTCGGAGTTGCGGTTGGATACCAGGACGGCTCCATTCCATTGATCGAACGCCGTGGCGCCTCCATCTGGCTGGACGACGGCGCAGGAAGGACCAGACCTGCTGCGCTCCCTGATCTTGGATCCCTCGGATTCGGCTATTCAATCGGGGGCTTCCGTATCCCAGACGGACTCGAAGATGTCGTACACGGCAAACGAGGATTCGTCGTCTACACGGGATATCTACAGGTGTGGGGCGGATTCGAGGGCCTCACATTGCAGCCGCGTGAAGCCTGGGCAAGCCTGGTTCTTCGTTCCAACGACGGAAACCAGTGGACCGCCCATGTGCTCACCGACTTCGCCGTTTACCAGATGGTCCCGTTTGGTGACGGACTCCTCGCAGCCGCGGCTCTCCCCCCCGACTCGAATACCGAGACCATCGAGGTAGAAGGGGTGACAACCGAGGTCGCCTCGTCAGCCGTGAACAAGCTCTACTACTCCGACGACGGCCTGACATGGCGAGAAGTCACGGATAGCCCGGGACTCGGCAAGCCGCTGCTCGCTACAACTGACGGCCAGGGTGTCGTTGCGATCGATGAGTACGCAGCCGAAGACAAGACAAAGAACACCACAACGGCATACATCATTCGTAGCGGCGAATAGCCCGGCGGGCGGTCAGCAACGAAAGGTAGGCCGCTGCCAATCCTTCGGTCGCGTGAGCAAGGCGATGACACCCGCACCGACGAGGAGGAGGGCTCCGAGTATGACGGCGGTCCAGTTGACCTCCTCGTTGAGTTGCCGTCCCGGTTCGGTAACGGTCAGGGATTGGACCTGGAGGTACGACTCTCCCGGCCGGGTGGAGTCGTGGTACTTCCAGACCCCGGTGACACGGACGACCGGGCCGCGGTTCCGGTATCTGCCAGGAGGATCGAGGGCTTCTGTCAGTTCAACGGGCACCCTGACAGCAATCCCGACGTTGGCCCCAAGTGCCTGGCCCCCTTCCCTGATCGGCCGCTGCACGTAGGCGTCACCGTTGAGTTGGGTCCACATCCAGCCGTTGTCGCGGAATCCATAGTCCCCTACCAGCTCTCCTTCGACGGTGACTTCCTCCCCGGCGAGTTCGGCTCCCAGCTCGAGGATCTCAGGCACCGACACCTCCTCTGCCGCGTTCGCGGGGTCGGGTATGAACAGGAAGACACTGGCCAGGAAGGTGAGTCGGACCAATCTTCTCATTTGCCCCTCACCCATGCATAGACGAACCCGAGCATTGAGAAGACGGCGACGAACTCGAGCCTGCCGGCCCACATCTGAAGCATGTAGACCAGTTCGAGAAGGAT
>DASWKK010000171.1:0-8262 GCA_036396655.1 Acidimicrobiia bacterium | reverse complement strand
TCCTGGCCAACGTGCCAGTCGAGATGCCCGCCGAGCCATCTGGAGAAACTCCGGTGGCGCCGGCGGCACAGACGCCGCGGCGGCGCAGCTGAGAGCCAGCAGGCTCTGCCACCAACCGTCTCAAAGGGGGATCGGTTTCGTCATCGTCAGCACGCCCGGAGGTGGCGCCTGTCGCTTTGCGACAGGGTCCAACCTTCTGATTTCGTCGTATCGGGCTTGCTGACCTATCCCGGGTGATCTCGTCCTGTCGTCAAGAATCCATGGTCAGGATGTGATCGGTGCACACGCGACCAGCAAGTGGCACGGCGCGCACTGGCGATGCACGATCGTCGATGGCTCGACCTCCCCGTGAGGCACCTAGGGACACTCATCGACGTGCAGGTATTGCCGGCACTCCTCGTCGGTGAGGATTCGAGTCAGTTCATCTCTCGCGAATCGGAGGAGGTCATCCTGGTCGAGTGCCCACACCCGAATAGTGCTGCCGGGCTCAGCGCTGATCGAGGCCAGACGAGACCCGTCAGGATGGAACGCCAGGTTTCGAACTTCAAACGTATGACCTCGTAGCGTGTATTCGGTGGTTCCGGTGTCGAGATCCCACACTCGGATCGTCGTATCGGCACTCCCGGTCGCTAGTCGTTCGCTGTCAGGGCTGAACGCCACGGTCCAGACGCGACCAGTATGGCCGGAGAGAGTCGTTTTTCTCTGTGACGCAATGTCCCATACACCGACGCTGCCGTCAGTCATACCCGCCGCTATCAGGGCGCCGTCGGGGCTGACCGCCACTGAATCCACTCCCGCATCGCCCCCACCAACACCGATGGTCTCCAGCAACGATTGGGTGCTCACATCCCAGATCCGAACCGAACCGTCGAAGCTTCCGGTCACGAGACGCCTCCCATCTGGCGTGAAGGCTACGGACGGCGCCAGATGCTCCGACCCATCATCCAATTTGGCCGGCAATCCCCACCACCCAGTTCCGTTGGAGACATCGATCAGCCATACCGACACAGCCGGATCGAACGGGGCCGCACTGGCGACCAGCTTTCCGTCGGGACTGAAGGCTACGTCCTCGATCCAGTCGCCATGCCCTCCGAAGGTCCAGACGTGAGCGCCGGTGTCGGTTCTCCACAGCTTGACCTGGGCATCACGGCCCACCGTTGCCAGCAGCGCCCTGTCAGGGCTGAAAGCCACCGCGGCCACTCCGAGGATGAAATTCTCATCTTCTCCGATGGCCGGGTCCGGGTGACCTTCGACGGTCACCAGCGCCACTCCGGTCTCCGCCTCCCAGATCCGAGCGGTGAAATCGGGGAAGCTGGCGGCGATTCTCTCGCCATCGGCGGAGTAGGCCACGTCACCATGCGACAGGGGCTCAGCCGACAGGTTCAGCCATTCCGCATCTCCAGCCGGAGTGAGGTCGAACACGAACACATCTCCCCGGACATTCCCGGCGAGGAGTCTGGTTCCATCGGGACTGAAACCCAGGCTGTCCTGGGCATCCTGGATCACGCTGTTGATGGGCAGGGTGAGCCCCAGCCGGGCACGGTCGTCCAATACCTCCCAGAGGCGTACCTGGCCGTCCGAGGTCAGCGTGGCCAGAACCGAGCCCTCGGGACTCCAGTCGACTCGTTCCACACTGGGACCTGGTTCCATGGTGAACAGCGGCGTCGCATACCCCGGCCTCCACACCTTGAGCAGGCCACCGAAAGAGCCTGTTGCGAGGAGCGACCCGTCCAGTTTCCAGGCAACGCTCGCCAGACCCCAGAACGGGTCTGCTTGGAGCAGTTCGGACTCACCCGTCGCAAGGTCGATCAGCGATAGCCAACCCCCGACGGCATCTGGGATCACCGACAGGACGACTGCCAGATGGGACCCGTCCGGGGACAGAGCAGTCTCCAGTGGAGGAATAGCGACGCCCTGACCTATCTCTCCGATTTCGTGCAGCATCTCACCGCTGGCCGTGTCGAAAACCCGAGCGGTCGCGCCATCGGTCCGACCGTGCCACCAGAGCGCGGCAATGAGTCGTCCAGTGGAGTCAAAAGAGATCCCGTATGCGGGATCGGAGTCGTTGGGGCCCTCGAGGCTGCGGACGAGTCGTCCGTTGTCGGTCTCCCACAGTGCCACTGAGCCGTCTTCTCCCGAGGTGGCCAGTAGCGAGCCCCGTGGAGCAACGGCGGCGTCGGGCAGTTCCGCGTCGTGCGCCCGCCAGCTGTGCAGAACCTCTCCGCTCAGACCATCCCGCACCAGGATCAAACCTGGATCGTTGGTCGGATTGGCGGTCACGACGATGGAGCCTTCGGAGCTCCAGTCGGCGATCCTTCCTGCACCGGGAACGGACCAAAGGATGCGGGATGTTCCGACCGCCTGATGAAGTGCCTCGACCGCCTCAGGCAGTGCAGTGTCGGCCGATCGGGTCGATTCCACAGCCTCCAGAGCAAGGAGGATCGATAGCTGCGGATCGGTGGCGAGATTGGCGACCGACTCGGTCGCCAGCTCCCGGGCGGTGGCCACCCGAGCCCTGGCGCGGGCGTTGATAGCCAGGGCGGCGATCACGATCAATGCGACCGCCAACACCACGACCATGGCCCATCTTCTTCGGGTGAGGCGGCGCCGACGACGATCGTCCTCGGCCCTGCTCGCGACCAGGTAGGCATTCTCTGGTTGGGTTAGCAGTAGATCGGTCGAGGCCGCCCAGGATTCGAATTGATGTAGTCGTCCCCGCTGCAGGAGAAGCTCGGGATTCTCGCCTGAGGCCTCCCACTCGGTGACCGCCTCGGTCAGGCGCCGGTGCAGGAGCAGGTCCTCTCGTCGTTCGCTGATCCACTCCCGCAGCCTGGGCCATTCGCTGAGAAGTGCCTCGTGAGCCACCTCCACCGTGGGCCCTCTGGTGAGGGGGTCCCGATCGAAGGTCAAGAGCCGATACTCCCCGTAGCGGTCGAGCACCCGGGCGAGCACCTTCGCGTCGACCCCCAGTCCCCGCAGCTCCCGCTTCAGCACCCGTCGCCGGGTGTCCTCGGCGGTCTCGGAGACCGCCACCAGACGCAGGAAGACCTGACGGGTGGTCTCCTGGCCGGCTCGGTCCAACTGCCCGTAAAGCTCCTCGGCCCTTCTCCCTAGCGCACCCAGCACCCCGCCGGTGGCCCGATAGCCGGGAACGGTCAGGAGATCGGAGGTGCGGGAGGCGAACAGCTCGGTGAGGGCGTATTGGAGCAGCGGCAGCGCTCCCGGCTGCTCCTGCACTTCGGCGACACTCCTTTGGACCAGGCCGGGCTCGAAGCGCACCCCTACCCCGTCCGCCGGCCGCTCCACCGCCTGGACCAGGTCCTCCTCTCTCGGGGAGGTGAGGGCCACCATTCCCGCCCGCAGCAGCTCCCCGAAGCGGGGATAGCGGAGGGGCCGGTCGAAGAAGTCGGCCCGCAGGGTGAGCACCACCCGCACCCGGGAGCGGGGGTCGGAGACCACTTCGGCCAGCGACTCGAGGAAGAGCCCCCGGCTGTCCTCGTCCGGGGTCAGGGTGAATAGCTCCTCGAACTGGTCGATGAATAGCACCAGCTCTCCCCCTGGAGGCAGCAGCTGTTTGAGCACTCGGGCCAACCCTCGCTCTTCTCGGCGCAGCTCCTCCACCAAAGAGCTCGGGCGCTCCACCGCTACCCGCAACAAGGCCGCCTCCAGCTCCTCGAAGGGGTAGACGCCGGGGAAGAAGTCGGTGACGAGCCACTCCCGCGACCCCGCAAGAGCCCCGGCCCGCAGGGCCGGGATCAGACCTGCCCGCACCACCGAGGACTTGCCGATCCCCGATGGTCCCACCACCCCCACCAGGCGGTGGTGGGCCACCGCCTCGACCAGTTCGGCCACCACCGCGTCCCGCCCGAAGAAGTCCTGGGCATCCCTCTCTCCGAATGCGTGCAGGCCCTTGTAAGGGTTACGGGTCGGGGTGTAGCCAAGCGGCTCGGCCGCAGGCGGCTCCCCCAGCGCCTCTGAGAGGGCCGCCAGGAGCGACTCGACGGAGGGAAAGCGGGAGCGGGGGTCCTCCTCGGTGGCCCGGGCGATGACCTCGTCCAGCTCCTTCGGGATCTCAGGGCGCAGCTCTTGGACATGAGGCAGGGGCCCGTCCATGGGCGGGCGACGCCCCGAGAGCACTTCGAAGGCCAGCAGCCCCAAGGCGTAAATATCAGAGGCGGGCCGCAGCGGCTCACCCCTCAGCTCCTCAGGGGCCAGGTAGGCGGGGGAGGTGGAATAGGGCTGACCCGACTCGGAGGCGTCGGTCAGGCGGCCGGCGATCCCGAAGTCTGACAGGTAGGCGTTGCCCTCCTCGTCGAGCAGCACGTTGGAGGGCTTCAGGTCCCGGTGCACCACCCCCTGGCGGTGGGCATAGGACAGAGCCCGTCCGATCTCGGTGAGCAGGCCGAGGGCCGGCTCGACGTTCCACGGCCCCCGCTCTAGGGCCCGACGCAGCGACCCACCCCGCATCCAGCGCATCACCAGGTAGGCACCGCCCGGCTCCCGCCAGAAGTCGTAGAGGGCTACGACGTGGGGATGCTCCAGGGAAGCCACCAGCTTCGCCTCGGCTTCGAAGAGGCGCACAAAGGCCGGCTGGTTGACGAACTCGGGGCGGACCACCTTCACCGCCACCTCCCTGCCCACCGACGGCTGGTAGGCCCGATAGACGATCCCGAAGTCGCCGCCCCCCACCTGCTCACGCAGCTCGTAGCCGCGCACCGCCCGTGCCAAGCCGGTCCCGGGGAAAGGAGTCGGCGGGCGATCGATCACCAGCGGCGGGAACTCGGAGGGGAGGCCCTCCACCGCCAGTTGGAACACCTGCTGGGGCCTCCCTAGGCCCTTGAGGCGGTACTCGCCCATGGCCCGCACCTGCCAGCCCGAGCTCGGGGCCTTGGAAAGGGCGGTGTGGGCGTCGGCCGAGAGCAGCACCTGGCCTCCGTGACCGGCGGCCATCACCCGGGCGCAGCGGTTGAGGGGAGGACCGAGGAAGTCGGCCCCCCTCGACTCCACCTCTCCCACATCGATCGCCATCCGGACCCAGAGGGGAGGGGCTTCTCCCCAGTCGCTGGAAGCCAGGGCGAGTTGGGTCGCCTGAGCCGCCGCCACCGCCCGGCCCACCTCCGGGAACGCCGCGCAGATCCCATCCCCGGTGCGCTTGAACACCCGGCCCCCGGCCTCCTCCACCGCCTCGGTGAGGATCCGGTCGTGGAGGGCCAGGGACTGCTGCACCGTTCCCGGATGCAGCTCCCATAGCAGCGCGGAGTCCTCGACGTCAGTGAACAAGAAGGCAAGGGTCTCCACTCGGGCTTCACTGGGCAGGTCCAGGGAAGGGTCCTGCTCCAAGATCCGCTGCTCCAGCTCCCGCAGCTGCGGGGAGGGGTCGATCCCCAACTCCTCTGCCAGGTAGGTCCGAGTCTTCTGATAGGCGCGCAGGGCCTCCGCCTGGCGACCCGACCGATACAAGGTCAGCATGTGCTGGGCCCGGAAGCGCTCCCGCAAGGGGTGCTCGGCGGCCAGCACCTCCAGCTCTCCCGCCAGCTCGGTGTGCAGACCGAGGGCCAGCTCGGCCTCGAGCCGATCCTCCACTGCTTTGAGACGAAGCTCCTCGAGACGGCGTGCCTCTGACTCCAGGGCGGCAACATCCGTCTGGTCCGCGTATGGGGCTCCCCGCCAGAGGGCGAGGGCGTCTCGCAGACGTGTCGCAGCCTCGATGGGGCTGATGGCGATCAAATCGGAGGCGGCGGCGACCTCGTCCTCGAACCTGGCCGCATCCACCTGGTCGCGGCTCAGATCGAGCCTGTAACCCGATCCCTCTCGCACTACGACATCGCCGAGCTCGGTGCGAAGGTTGGAGATGTAGGTCTGCAAGGTGTGCCGGGCACCATCTGGAGCGTCGTCGCCCCACAGCCAATCTATGAGGCGATTTGTCGATATCGCACGACCGAGCTCGGCGGCGAGAACGGCGAGGACGGTCCGCTGCTTGGGACCGCCGAGACGAGCCGGAACCCCGTCTTTGAGAACCTCGACCGCGCCGAGGACACGGAGTTCCACCGCTGAATCATAAGAGTCCACAGCCATGCTTGGAGGACCAGCAAGGCCGGGTCGTGTCTGGTCAGGCACGACCCGATGATCGGAGTCGCCCATCAAGAGCTGGTCAAGAGTCGCCCAACTCGCGATCTTGATCGGCTCTTGAGCATTTCTCGACACTCAGATCGGACGCTTCCTGATGAGGGACCGCATGAGGCGGTCCGCAGCAGGAGATGAGAGATGAGATCTCACCAGCGTTCGAGTGCCTCTGCCGCCATCGTTGCGCTAGCCGTCGTGTTGGCGGCGTGCACAACGGGCCAAGGCATCGGGAGTGAACAGATCGAGGACGCCTCACCATCCCCCACCACCACGACGACCATCGCGAACGCAGAGACACAGACCACTGCCGAGGTGGCGACCAGCGTGGCACCGACCACCTCAGTGCCCTCATGTGAGGAGCCCGTCGCCGGGACAACACCTCCGGCGCGAGGTTTCGCCCCCATGGTGACGCTCGGAGCGGAGGGAGGTGTCTTGCTCACCGGCGGAGAGACCGCACCACCTCCCTTGGGAGGCGAGGTGCTGACCGACACGTGGACACTCTCCCAAGCCGGCTGGACCAACTTGACCCGCTGCCCGTCACCACCCTGGGGTGAAGGAGCCGCATATGACGCCGAGTCGGAGCGCGTCATCCTCATCGGCGGGGTGCTGGAAGGGTGGACGGAGGTGCGAGAGGTCTGGACGTTCGACCCAACCTCAGCCGAGTGGACTCGCTCGGAACTCGACGACGGCCCGGATTTCCTCGCGAAGGTGTCCTATGACGCCGAATCCGAGCGAGTCGTCACATTCGATCGGCTGGGTGATACGTGGGCATACGACTTCAACAGCAACGCCTGGCAGGAGATGAGGCCATCGTCCAGTCCCCCAGGTCGGGACGCGTTTGCGATGGCATACGATGCGGAGTCGGATCGAGTCATCGTCTTCGGCGGATATGGCAATAGCGAGCTCGGCGACACCTGGGCCTACGACTACAACACCAACACGTGGACCGCGATGACACCCGCCGAGGGGCCCGAGCCACGTGACTTCCACGCCATGGTCTACGTCCCGACGACAGATCGGATCATCCTGTACGGCGGGGGCGACAACGTCGGACACGACGACACCTGGGCCTACGACTACAACACCAACACCTGGACCGAAATGGCCCCCGAGTTCTCGCCGGGTCTCCGCTCCTGGCACTCGATGGCCTATGACGCAGCGACGGAGATGGTGGTCTTCTTTGGTGGGGCATCCCGCCGAGACCCCCATTTCCACGACGACACCTGGATGTACGACCCGTCCGCGAACACCTGGTCTCCGCTCGGTGGCGTTGTGGTCGGCGGTGTGACCCTCGCGACAGACGGGTGTCAGTACACCGGTCCCACTGAGCTGCCGGCAGGTGACGTGACGTTCCGGCTGCGGAACAAGACCTCGGGCCAGTTCGACCTCGATGTATACCTGCTCGATGCGGGTCACGACTATGAAGAGTTCGCAGCCCACATCGATGAGGAGCGCCGAAGAGGGGAAGAAGGTGAGCCACCTTTGGGACATCCGGCCTTCGCCACCCTGCTGGCCGAGTCAACAGCAGAAGAAGGAATCAACAGCGAGCTGGTCACCGACGTCGCCGTCGGGGCCTACGGGATGGCGTGCATCTACTTCGATCAACCCGGAAGCCTGGGCGGCATCTGGGCAGCTGGCCCTATCACGGTGGCCGATTAGGTCAGTCGGCAACGGCCGCGGTCCACCGTGCGAGAGCGACGGTGCGCCTTCCGGTCAGTCCACGTCGACGAGCGCCTGACTCTGGGTCAGAAAGAGGTGGCTCACCACGACGCTGCGCTTCGGAGTCCCAGACTGTTGTCCAGCGTACGGCGCGAATCATGTGGCGCGGGTCGGTGCGCAACCGAGCCAGGAGCGCGAGTCGCGTGCGCGGAATGTGATCGTCGGTGATCAGCCGCCCTTCTGCAACGCGCCGGATCGTTCAGAAGTGCCTGTCTACCAGGCACTTCGCAGCACGCCCGGCGGTGACTCGGCAAACTCTCCGAGTTCGACCCGAACCTTCTGATCCGTAGTCAGACGGGCAGCGGCGCGATCCTCCGTGCGGCTCGGGAGTACTGCGAGCCAGCCCGTATCCTCTCCTGGTGCCCGATTCGCTCCCGACCTCAGCGCGTGCCTACGCGGCGCTCCTCTGCATGCTCGCTG
>DASWKK010000170.1:0-5280 GCA_036396655.1 Acidimicrobiia bacterium | reverse complement strand
CGAGCGTAGGTCTACATCGATTGCTGACCGGAGCGGTTCTCGCCTCCAATGCTCGCCTCGCCGAATCGCCAGAGGGTCGCTGGTCGATCATCGGTGACCCGACCGAGGGGGCAATCCTCACCGCCGCCGTAAAAGCCGGGATCGACCTCGACGAAACCTGGGCGCGCTATCCGAGGTCGTCGGAGATCCCCTTCGACTCCAACCGCAAGAGGATGAGCTCGGTGAACAACGTCGGTTCGGAGCTGGTGGTGTTCACCAAGGGCGCTCCTGCCGAGCTCCTGGCGCGATGCGCGAGTCGGTGCACCGACGACGGGTCGAAACCGCTCACCGGGCGCGATCGCAGCGAGTTGCTGAATGCGATTGACACATCGGCAAAGGACGGGCTGAGGGTGCTCGGTGTGGCCCGGCGCACCGTCGTCGAGCTCCCCTCGCCCGACGAGGACATCGAGTCCGGTCTGGAGTTCCTCGGACTGATCGCCATGCACGACCCTCCACGGCCCGAGGTGGAAGCCGCCATCGGCCGTTGCCGCACCGCCGGGATCCGGATCGTGATGATCACCGGCGACTACGGCGTGACCGCCGAAGCGATCGGGCGGCGGATCGGAATGATCGAGAGCGACTCGATCCGGGTGGTCAACGGGAGCGAGATCGAAGAGCTCGACGATTTCGAGCTGTCCGAGATCCTCGACGGTGACGTGGTATTCGCCAGGGCCGCGCCGTCCCACAAGCTGAGGGTGGTCGGGGCCCTCCAGGCCAAGGGAGAGGTGGTGGCGGTGACCGGAGACGGGGTGAACGATGCACCTGCCCTCAAGAAGGCGGACATCGGTGTGGCCATGGGCCTGATCGGAACCGACGTGGCCAAGGAGGCCGCAGACATCATCCTGCTCGACGACAACTTCGCCTCCATCGTCGCCGCGGTCGAGGAAGGCCGCGCGGTTTACGACAACATCAAGAAATTCACCACCTACATCCTCACCTCGAACACACCCGAGGCGGTCCCTTTCATCGTCTTCGCCTTCTCCGGCGGGCGCATCCCCATTGCCCTCGATGTCATGCACATACTGGCCATCGACCTGGGGACCGACCTGGCACCGGCGCTCGCCCTGGGTGCCGAGAAGCCGGAGCCGGATGTCATGGGGCGGCCACCGAGACCACTCGACGCCCACCTGATCGACCGGCGACTGCTGGTGCGCTCCTACCTATGGCTGGGGCCACTCCAGGCCGCGTTCGTCATGGCTGCCTTCTTCGGTGCCTATCGACTCGCCGGCTTCCAGGGTTGGCTCGACCTTCCTGCCAACGGCCCGATCTACCGCTCGGCCACGGCGATGGCCCTGGCTGCGGTGGTGGCGACCCAGATCGGCAACCTCTTCGCTCAGCGATCGGCGAGGGTTTCGTTGCTGCGGATAGGTCTGGGGCACAACCGGCTCCTGTGGTGGGGGATACTCTCCGAGGTGCTCGTGATCGCCCTCATCGTCTTTGTGCCGGTGCTCCAAGATGTGATCGGCACCGCGCCGTTTCCCGCGGTGGGCTGGGCTTGGCTGCTGCTCGGGGTGCCCTTGCTCCCGATCGCAGACGAGGTCAGGAAGACGGCATTGCGAAGGAGAGAGAGGACAAAGGCATGAGGGTCATCGTGGTCGGTTGTGGCAGGGTCGGGTCTGGTCTGGCCGGCACCCTCGAGATCGATCGTCACCATGTCACCGTCGTCGACCGGGAGGCGAAGGCGATCGGCCGGCTCAGCAAGGGGTTCGCCGGCCGATCGCTGGTGGGAGACGCCCTCGACCGGGACGTGCTCGAGGAGGCGGGGATCACCGAGGCGGATGCCCTGGCCGCGGTCACCGGGAGCGATGAGATCAACGCAGTGGTGTCCCGTCTGGCGTCGCGCCGATTTCGGGTGCCCAGGGTGGTGTCACGAATGTACGAGCCCCGTCAGGCGGACCTGTACGGCCGACTCGGAGTCCTCACCATCTCACCGGTGGAGTGGGGGATCACCCGCGTCGCCCAGCTGCTCACACTCAGCGAACTGGCGCCGATCACCTCTATCGGAGGCCGGGTTCATCTGGTGGAGGCAACCATCGCCCCGAGTCTGGCGGGGAGAAGGGCAGGTGAGCTGGAGGTGCCGGGCGAAGCAAGGTTGATCTCGGTTACCCGCTCGGGCCGCACCTTCCTCGGAGATCGAGCCACCCTCCTGGAGAGTGGCGACGTGGTGGCCGTCGCCGTCACTCAGGGCTCGGAGACGCGTCTCCAGCAACTTCTCGGTGTGCAATGAGGGGCAGGCCATGTCATCGGTGATCGTGATCGGAGGCGGCAAGGTCGGTTCCCATCTCGCCTCGCTCCTCATCGAAGGCAGCCACCAGGTCGCGCTCGTCGAGAGTGACGAGAGCAGGGCCGATGTCATCTCCCGTCGCTTCGGGGATGGAACCGTCATCGTCGGTTCGGGTACCGAGGCGACGGTGTTGGAACGTGCCGGGATCAGGGGTTGCGACGTGGTGGCTGCAGTGACCGGGGCGGACGAGACCAATCTGGTCGTGTGCTCGTTGGCCCGATTCGAGTTCGCAGTCCCCCGAATCATCGCCAGGATCGTCGACCCGGTAAACGCCTGGATGTACCAAGAGGACATGGGCGTCGATGTGGCGCTGAACCAGGCAGATCTCCTCGCCCATCTCGCGGCCGAGGAGATGTCGCTCGGGGAGATGACGACCCTGCTCAAGCTACGCAAGGGTCAGTACGCCGTTGTCGAGGAGAAGATCGATCCGGACTCGGTGGTGGTCGGCCGTCACTACGGCGAGGTCGAGTGGCCGTCAGGGTGTCGCATCGTGGCCGTGATCCGCAAGGGGGAGTTGATCCCGATCACATCCGAGGTGGTGCTGGCCCCGGCCGACGAGGTGCTGGCCCTGTCCCATTCCGGGTCCGTGGCGGAGCTGGCCGGGTTGCTTGGAGCCGCCACGGACTGAAGGCCACCAGCCATGCCTCGGGGCGGCACCCTCGCTCGGGTCGTCGGCGACTGCCTTCACCCGATCCTCGAAACCCTTGACCCAAGTCGCTGAAAGCAAGGCACGTCGTGGAAGACGCGTGTTGTCGCTGGACATCGGTCGGGTTGTGGGTCCTCGACATGCTCCTCCGCGTGGTGACACTGATGAGATCGCGGCACGACGAGCAGCCGGCCGCCGGCTGAACTGTCAGAAAGGAGGGCCGTCGCCTGAAACGGGGACCGGCTAGTCGCCGGAGGGTGTTACCTCTTGGGCGGGGATTTTTTCAGGGTCGTCTCGCCACACCATGTACGAGTAGATGAATAAAGCGATGACACCCGGAATCATCACGATGAACAGCGCGTAGAACGCCCAGTCACTGCTGATCAGGGCACCGAGCATCGTTGCCACGCCTGTGACGATGAAGATGCGGCCGCCGAGGCGGTGCGTCAGGATCCAAGAGCGCTTGCTGGTAAGGGTCCACGGAGTGCGGATGCCGGCAAACCAATTGGGCCTGAACTTGCCCAACGCTCCTCCGAGGACGATCAGGAGGACACCCACCGCACCGATGATCATCTCTGCCACGGGAAACGTCTGCTCGCGGCCGATCGCAAGATTCGTCACGACATAGACGTATCCCAGGTACACGGTGAGCAAGACACGAACGAGGAGGTATGTGCCGGCAAAGCTCTCGTAGTTGCGGCTGGCCGGATCAATACGCGGTAGGTACTTCAAGACCGGGTACAAAACGGCAGCAACGATCGGCAGCAGCAGCAAGCCCACGAACTTGCCGCCGTAACCGTCCACCTGACCGCTGACGTCCCAGTGGATAGGGATCAGGTCAGGGACAGATCCCCACCTCACGGCAGCGCCGACGAACATCGCGGCAATCACCGCGACCTGAACGATCTCCCACGCTGTCTTGTGCTCAGCCAAGATGCTCCTCCGTCGACTCGGACCCGGAGGCGATAACCGACCGCACGTCAGGAGGACTGTCGTGTGCCAGGAACGACATAACGGCAACGGCTGCGTCCTCGAACGCCGACATGTTGATCGAGTAGACCATCTTGGTCCTGCTCCGCTCCGACACGATCAACCCGGCGGACTTGAGCACGTTGAAATGGCCAGACATGGTGGACTTCGCCAGATCGAAATGCTCCGCGAGCTCGCCCGCGGTGCGGTCGCCGTCCCTGAGAATCCGCAGAATCTCACGACGGGTCGGGTCGGCAAGCGCCCTCATGATCTCGTTGATCCCCATACGTCGTTCGGTCCTTCGCCAATAACCGAAACTATAGCAGTTGGTATGCCCGTTCAGTCGTTGTTCGCTCGTCGCTCAGCCCAGCCAACCCCGTCTGCTGTGATCTCGTACACTTTCGTTCGAGTCTCTCCGGAGACGCCGTCTCCGCACTTGAGCGCTTGGTCGCGGCATCTGTTCTACGGACCAGTCGAGACCATACACGACGGCACTTTCGGGACGCCTCTAAGGCCATGGCGGCAGCCAGGCAGCACACCTAGCGCAGGCGCGACTGAGGAGATCGCCAGGCGCGGGCCGCCATCCGGCCGCAATCCAAGGGGAACTTCAATGCAGGAACTGATAGGGGGATACGTGCTGGGTTTCGAGGAGATCGACCAGACACACGTAGCGGTCGTCGGCGGCAAGGGCGCGCACCTGGGGGAGCTCTCGCGAATCGAAGACGTCCGCGTGCCGGCCGGCTTCTGTGTGACGAAGGACGCCTTTCGGCGGATCATGGCGGAAGCACCGTCGATCGATGATCGGCTCGATCGGCTGTCTCGCCTGAACCCGGACGACCGGGAGGCGATCGGCACGCTCAGCGCGGAGATCCGCCGGACCCTCGAAGGGATTGCCATCCCTGAGGCTGTGGCGGCGGCGATCACCGACGAGCTCGCCCGACTCGGCGAGCAAGCCGCCTACGCCGTCCGATCGAGCGCCACGGCGGAGGATTCGCCGACGGCCTCCTTTGCCGGCCAGCAGGACACGTACCTGAACGTGGTGGGGCCGGCGGCGATCCTGGAGCATGTCAGCCGATGCTGGGCCTCGCTCTTCACCGAGCGGGCCGTGACCTACCGTCTGCGGAATGGCTTCGACCACCGGAAGGTCCACATGGCCGTGGTCGTCCAGCACATGGTCTTCCCGCAGGCGGCCGGCATCCTCTTCACCGCCGACCCGGTCACGTCCAACCGGAAGATCGCCTCCGTGGATGCCAGCTTCGGTCTTGGCGAGGCGTTGGTCTCCGGTCTGGTGAACGCGGACGTCTACAAGGTGCGGGACGCCGAAATCATCGCCAAAACGGTC
>DASWKK010000169.1:0-8254 GCA_036396655.1 Acidimicrobiia bacterium | reverse complement strand
CCCACTTGCAGAGACCGGCTGCCGAACGACCCGACACCGTCTGCCACCTCGGCGGTGTCGCCGGCGAAGAAGACGATGCGGTCGAGCGGCACGGAGAACACCGATGCCGCGATCTGGGACCAGACGGTGCGATGCGCCTGCCCTGCGGGCGTGGAGCCGGTTCGGACCACCACCGAACCGTCCGCGAGGAGCTCGACCTTGCCCCATTCCCCGGAGTCGACCGCCCCACCGGCTCGCTCGATGAAACAGGCGATGCCGATGCCGACGGGGTCTGCTGCGGCGTCACGTCTGGCCCGCTGTTCCTCCCGCCAGCGGTCGACGTCCAAGGTCTCCAAGGCGAGATCGAGGGCGGCCGCGTAATCGCCCGAGTCGTAGATCGCTCCGGTGTGGCTGGTGTAAGGGAGATCGGTGGCCGGAATGAGATTCCTGGCGCGCACCACCTCCGGCAGCAGTCCCAACTCGGCTGCGAAGGCGTCCACTGCCCGCTCGATGGCGATGGCGGCCTCGGGCCGGCCCGCCCCCCGGTAGGGGCCGGTGGGAGCCTTGTTGGTGACGGCGACCCGCACACGCACCTGGAGATGCTCGATGTCGTAGGGGCCCTGCGCCACTAGCTGGGAGAAGGTGGGGACCCGTGCTCCACTGGCCGGATACGCCCCGACATCGCCAAGGATGTCCGAGGACACGAAACGAATCCTCCCGTCTTCGTCACCTCCGATGTCGACCCTGACCGTCTGACCCCGGCCGTGAGTCCCGGATTGGAGCTGTTCTCGTCGCCCCTGCAACCAGACGACCGGTCGGCCCAAGTCGAGGGCTATCGCGGCTACCACCGCGTACTCGGCGTAGAACGGGCCCTTCGTCCCGAACGCACCGCCGACGTAGGGCACCCGCGCCCTGATCTTCTCGGGTGCGATGCCGAGGAGAGGCCCGAGGAGCCGGGGGAGCCTCCATGGCGCCTGATGGCCGCACCAGACCTCCAGGCCGTCGCCGGCGGGTCTGACGAGGATGGCGAGCGGTTCGATTGTCACCGGGGACAGCCGGGGGATCTCGATCTCCACTGATGTTTGTCTGGCCACCTCGGGACGAGGGCCGGTGTTCCCGACGGTCTCGTCGAGGACCAGGTTGGTACCCGATTCCGGGAAGAGCAGGATGTCGTCGCGCAGAACCGACGTGACGTCGGTCACGGCGGCCAGCGGGTCGATGTCGACCCAGATCTGTTCGGCGGCATCCACCGCCTGCGCAGCCGTCTTCGCCACCACCACCGAGATCGGATCGCCAACGTGACGCACACGCTCCCGCGCCAAGGCGGGCTGGCCCATGCCCCGCGCCTCGGGCGCTCCCGGGCCTTGTGCCGAGGGGAGGTCGGGGAGCCCGATGTTGTCCGCCCGGTACGCGGCGACGACCCCGGGCATCGCCAAGGCTTCGTCGAGAGCGGGCGGCTCGAACGTGCCGTGGGCGATCGGGCTCCTCACGAACGCACAGTGCAACGTGTCGACATCCACCAGGTCGGCCACATACGCCCCCGAGCCGGTGACGAGGGGCCCGTCCTCGAGCCGCAGCGGCGAGTCGCCGAGCTTCATCCGAACAGACGGCGTGCGTTGCCGGCGAGGATCGCCTCACGTTGCAACGGCTCGAGCCCCGGCACCGAGTCGACCAGGGCCACCGGGTCGTCGTCACCCATCTCGAATGGATAGTCGGTCCCCACCAGCAGGTGGTCTGCCCCCATCGAATCGATGAGGAAGCGGAGGACTCCGGGGCTGTGAACCACTGTGTCGACGTAGAGGCTGGCCAGGTACTCGCTGGGCAGACGGCCGGCCTGCTTGGCGGCCAACTCCGGCTTCGCCTGGTAGCCACGGTCGAGACGTCCGATCTGGAAGGGCAGGAAACCGCCCCCGTGCACCGCGCACATCCGGAGGCCGGGGAATCGGTCGAAGACACCGGAGTACATCAGCCCGGCGAGGGCGATGGTTGTCTCGGCGGGACGCCCCACGGAGTTGTCCATGAAGTAGCGGTCGAGGGTCACGCCGGTCAGCGGTGCCATCGGGTGGAGGATGACGAAGGCGCCCAAGGCCTCGGCTGCCTCCCAGACCCCGTCGAGCCCGGCCCGGTCGAGCCAGTCGGGCCCGACGGTGGTGGCGATCTGCACGCCGACCATCCCCAAATCGCTGATCGCCCTTTCCAGCTCTTTGGCGGCCGCCGTCGGGTCCTGAAGGGGGATCGTGGCGACGGCGCGGAGACGGGACGGCTCCTGCGCCGCCTCCTCGGCGAGACAGTCGTTCTGCGCCCGGGAAAAGGAGAGACCTTCGGGGCCGGCGAGGTCGTAGCCGGTCAGGTCGATCCAAGAGGCGAGCAGCTGGATCTCCACCCCCATCCGGTCCATGTCCGCGATCCGCTGTTTGAGATCGCCGAGACTGTCGCGCATGGGAGCGGTGGTGAATCCGCCGTTGAATTGGACACGGGTCCCTTGGGGCGTGTCCAGCAGGTCGGCTCCATGACCGGACGCCGATCGTTCCAGCCAGGAACGGAACGTAGGGGGGATGCAATGGGCGTGGACGTCAAAAGTCATGTGGTTCCCGTCAGTCCAGTTCGGGCGTTCTGTCGAGCACGCAGGCTGCGACGTGGCCCGGCCCGCGCACCGTGAGCCCGACCTCGGGCACGGGCTGGAAGGCGACGTGGACCCTCGTCGTTTCCGTACTCACGTCGAGCAGTGCTTCCCGCGCGGCCGGCGGCATCTTCTCGGAGCGCAGGGCAGTGGCCAGCGCGACCGCCGACGACTCGTCCGAGAAGACGAGTTGGGCGGTGAATTCGTCCTGACGTATGACGTCGGTGAGAGAGTTGAACATCCCCGGCACATCTTCGAGCCATCTGACCACGTCGTCGACCTCCCAACCGCAGACAGGAGTAGCCACGGGACACCTGGTGTGGAAGCGGCATCCCTGAGGCGGGCGGGCGGGGTCGGGGACCGATCCCTCCAACGTCACCAGGGCGGTGGAAGGGTCGTCGTCGACATCGGGGCTCGCCCGCAACAGAGCGTGGGTGTATGGATGGTGGGCACCGTCGAAGATGTCGTCGGTCGAGCCCGCCTCGGACACCTTCCCCAAATACATGACGACGATCCGGTCCGCCATGTGACGGACCACCGACAGGTCGTGGGTGATGAACAGGTAAGTCAGGTCGAGTTCCTGCTGCAGCTCGTTGAGCAGGTTGAGGATCTGAGCCTGGACTGAGACGTCGAGCGCCGACGTCGGTTCGTCGAGGACGATGAGCTCGGGGTCCAGAGCGAGGGCCCGTGCGATGGAGAGCCTCTGCCGCTGCCCGCCGGAGAACTGGTGCGGGTATCGGTAGAGATGCTGTCTGCCCATTCCGACTCGCTCGAGCAGCTCGACCACCCGCTCGGTGAGCTCGCTGCCCGACGCCTCCTTGTGGACCTTGAGCGGTCTGCCGACGATCTCCCTGACCAGTTGGCGCGGGTTGAGCGATGCGAATGCGTCCTGAAAGACGACCTGGCAGTTCCGCCGGTAGCGGAGCCATTCACTCTTCGCCAGCCGGTCGATGCGATGGGTGCGGTCGATCTGGCCGAGGTCGGCGGTCATCTCCGGCGTGCGATCTTCTTCTGGGACGCCGTAGATTGCGTTCAGTCGCTCGAGGTCGGCGGCGGTCATGTCGAAGTAGACCCCGCCGATCGTGGGGTCGGTGAGACCGCTGACACACCGACCCAGGGTGGTCTTGCCACAGCCGCTCTCCCCGACGAGACCCACTGTCTCGCCCCTTCTCACATCGAAGCTGACACCGTCGACTGCCCGGATTTGCCCGGCGACCCGCTGCAGTGCTCCCTCGCGGATCGGGAAGTGTTTGTGGAGGTTGCGCACCGAGATGGCGACCTCGCCGCGGAGCCGGTCTCCCCCGACGTCTTTCTCCTCCAGGGCAGCTGTCATGAGGTCCTCTCTGCGAACGAGGGGGCCGTGCCGACAAAGTCAGGACGATGGTGGATGAAACAGGCGACCCCATGCTCGTCGGGGGCGGGCGTCAGCTCGGGATCCATGGCTGCGCAGATCTCCACGGCGAAGCTGCACCTCTCCACGAAGCGGCACGAGGGAGGGGGTTCGATCAACTCTGGCACCGTCCCCTTGATGGCCACGAGGTGACCACGGTCATGGGTGCGGGAAGGGATCGCCGCGAGCAGGCCCCTGGTGTAGGGGTGGAGGGGATCGGCGAAGATCTCCTCGGTCCTGCCGATCTCCACGATCCGGCCCGCATACATCACCGCTACCCGGTCACAGACCCGGCGCACGAGGGACAGGTCGTGGCTGATGTAGAGCACTGCCGACTTGTGGCGGTTCTGCAGGTTCTTGATGAGCTCCATGATCCTTGCCTGCACCGTCACGTCGAGAGCTGTCGTCGGTTCGTCGGCGATCAGGAGGTCGGGGTTGCAGGCCAAGGCTTGGGCGATCATCACCCGCTGCTTCATCCCGCCCGACAGCTCATGCGGATACCGTTCCATGACCTTGGGAGGGTTGGGGATCTGCGTCTCGGCCAGAGCTGCGGCCACCATGTCGTCGACGACGCGCTCGATCCGATCTCTCCTGCTTCGGTGTGGCGGCATTGCGAGCAGGAGGCGCTCGATCAACCTCGAGCGTTGCGTGACGTGTCGGCGCAGCAGCGGGTTGACGCTCGACCCGAGACCCGCCCGTTCCAGGAGCTCGTTGGTCCGGTGCTGGTAGAAGACCTCGGCGATCTGATCCCTGACGGTCAGTGCCGGGTTCAGGGATTTGGCCGGGTCCTGGAAGATCATCGCAATGCGATTGCCCCTGATCTCGCGGAGATCGCGTTCGGGGATCGTGCTGAGATCGATGGTCTCCGAGCCGGTCCCGTCACAGGCGGGGCATCCCTCGCCCCGGCATCGTTGGCAGTCGATGGGGAGACGGCCGCTGTTCCCACACTGCGCGCATCCTTCGCCGGCACAGTGCGAACAGGGTTGATGGGGGCGGAAGTAGACGGCTCCTCCGGCGTGGATCCCGGGAGGCATCGGAATCAGGCGGAGAAAGGACCGAGCCGTGACCGTCTTACCGCATCCCGTCTCACCCACGAGGCCCAGCGTCTCGCCGTCGCGAATGTCGAAGTCGACCCCGTCGACGGCATGGACCCGCCCGGCCTTCGAGTCGAAGTGGATCTTGAGGTCGACGACCGATGCCACAGCACCAGCCGGTGCAGTCTGCCGTTCGGGCCCGAGGGAGACATGGTCCAGCGTCATCGCTTCGACTCCGTTCTGGGATCGAGGATGTCACGGAGCCCGTCTCCTACCAGGTTGAAGGCCAGGGCCCAGGCGAAGACCATGAGACCAGGGAAAGTGGACGCCCACCACCGCCCGGCCGATATCCCCGCCTGGCCCTGGCTCACGAGGACTCCCCACTCGGCGAGGCCGGCTTCGGCGAGACCGATGAAGCTGAGGGTGGCACCGATGAGGACCACGTTGCCCATGTCGAGAGTCGCCTGGACCACGACCGGGGTGATCGAGTTGGGGAGCACGTCTTTCATGTAGATGCGGGTCTTCGTGTCGCCAATGACCCGTGCGGCATCGACATACTCGTTTTGCTTGATGTGGATGACCTGCCCCCGGATGATCCGGGCGTACTTCACCCAGAACACCGCGGCCAGGGCGAGGATGATGTTCCCGAACGAGGGCCCGAGCACCGCGGCGATGGCGAGGGCGAAAATCAGCTCGGGTATAGACAGGAAGACATCGACGACTCGCATCAGGATCTCGTCGACTCGTCCGCCGAGGAAGCCGGCAAGACTCCCAACAACCAGGCCGATCAAGACCGATATCGAGACCACGACGATGGAGAGTCGCAGCGAGATGCGGGAGCCCCATATGACACCGTAGAGCACGTCCCCGCCCTGCTGGGTGGTGCCGAGGGCGTGGCCGGGGGTTCCGGGGGGCTCGTTGAGGGCCCCCCAGTCGCGGGGCATCTGATAGGGGTCGGGCGTGTTCGCCTCGATCAGGAGCGGGGCGAATACGGCCATGCCGATCATGGCCACGATCAAGATCACACCGACGAGGGTTGTCGGGTTGCCGACGACCTCTCTCGAGAGCTCCCCGAATCGGGCGAGGCGGGTTCTCAGCCCGCCGACAACGGGGGCACGGTATTCGGGAGCTGTGGTGTCGACTGCCATCAGGCGCCTAGGACGACGCGTCGGTCGAGGTAGGCGTACGTGACGTCCACCGCCAGGTTCACCAGCAGGAACAGGACACTGGTGAACATCACGTAGACCATGATCGTGGCCTGATCGCCGCGGAGAACCGCGTCGGCCATCCACCTCCCGAGGCCCGGCCATCGGAAGATGATCTCGACGACCACTGTGCCCTGGAGGAGAAAGCCGAAGCTGAGCCCGATCACCGTGATGGTTGGTATCAAAGCGTTGCGCCGGGCATGACGACGCAGCACCAGCTTCTCGGGCAGCCCCTTCGCCCGCGCCGCGTCGACGTACTCCTCGCCCATCGTCTCGACCAGGGAAGACCGCATCATCCGGGTGATGATCGCCGTTGTCCCGAAGCCGAGGGCGATCGCCGGCAGCGTCAGGTGCCAAAGGGCGTCCACGAAGGCCTTCCAGCTCCCAGCGAGCAGGGAATCGAGTGTGTACAGACCGGTTGGGTGCGAGATGCTCTGAAACAGGTCTGCGTCGGATCGTCCGATCGGGGCCCAATCCAGCCCTACCCAAAAGACTATGAGCAAGAGGATCCCGAACCAGAAGATCGGCATGGCCGCTCCGCTGATCGAGAAGATCCGGGTCAGATGGTCGGGGAGTCGGTCCCGGCGGGCGCCGCCATAGGTGCCGAGCCCGATGCCGAGGGTTACGGCCACGATCCCGGCTGCCAGGGAGAGCTCCATGGTTGCGCCGAGCTTGTCGGGAAACACCTGGCGGACCGGCGCCGCGGCTACGCCCGACCAGCCCCAGTCACCAGTGATCATCCCGCCCGCCCAGGTCAGGTATTGCACTGGCAGGGGATCGTCGAGGCCATATCGCTCTTCGATCTCGGCGACCTCTTCGGGCGTCATCTCGTGAGACAGGTAGATGCCGATCGGCGAGCCACCGACCCTGGTGAGGGCGAAGACAATGAGTGAGGTGCCGATGATCAGGATCGGAAGCACCATCAGCCGCCGGAGCACATAGTCCCGGATCTGCATCAGGCTTCAATCATTGCATAGGGGGCGGGTTGTCACGAGAGACGAGAGGGGCGCGTCGCTCGCGCCCCTCTCGTCTCGTGGCTGTCGATCATCCCTTGTCGAACAGGGCGAACTTCAAGCTCGGCCGGGGCCACAGTGGGTTCATCACGAAGCCCTGTACCCAATCGCGATGGGCCATCACGGCCACCTCATTCCCGGCGATGATCCACATCGGATCGTCGTAGAGGATTGTCGAGAGCTCTTGGTAGATCGCCTCCCGCTCGTCGGGGTCGGTGATCACCGAGGCCTCGTCGATCATCGATCCGATCGTATCCGGGTCCGCATAGCCGTTGGCGAATCCGTGCACCTGGCCCCAGTTGCCATCTGGGTCGATGTAGTCGCTCATGAAGGCGTGAGGGTCGGCGTACGGGTCTGCGTTCTTCACCCACATCGCATAGGGGACCGGGTCCGAAGCATGTGCCTCGTCGAACTGCGCTTCGGCTACTGCCAGCACTTCGACCGTGAAGGCCGGGTTGAGACCTTCCAGCGAGTCCTTCAGCACGAGGGCGGCCGTGGCGAACAGGTTGCCCTCTTCGGCGATCACGGACACGGTGAAGCCGTCGTCCCACACGCCGGCGTCACGGAACAACTGCTCCGCCATCGCCAAGTCCTGTGAGTAGACCGGCAGATCCTCGCTGTAGCCGAGGACACCCTGAGGCAGGTAGAACGGCGTCGGAGCACCAAACCCGCCAAGGGCCCCGTTGATGAAGGCGTCGTAGTCGAAGGCGTAGTTGAAGGCCTGACGGATCCTCGGGTCGTAGAAGAAGTCCGCAGGGATGGTGTCACCGTCCGGCAGCTCGTCCACCGGGAAGTTCAAGTTGAAGCCGATGTGGATCGGCTCGAGCAGGAACTCGCCCTGGAACACGGTCACCCCGTCGGCGCCCTCGATGTCGCCTACGAATGATGGATCGGTCTCGATCGTGTCGAAGTCCCCGGCGCGGACGCCGAGCACTCGGACGTCGGGGTCGGGCACGATCTCGATCCGGAGGTCGAGGTTGGCCGGGGTGCCCCAATAGTCCTCGTTGACAGTG
>DASWKK010000168.1:0-7844 GCA_036396655.1 Acidimicrobiia bacterium | reverse complement strand
CGACGGCCTCCACCTCGAACCAATGGGTGAGGCCACCAGCCACCGCCTCGGCGATCAACCTCGTGTTGCCGAACATCGATTCATAGACAACGAGCGCTTTCATAGCCAAACCTCCAGGTTCATCCGGTGCGCCGGGCGATGCGATTCGGGTAGAAGCCCACTGTCGTCCACGTCACACAAAGGACGAGAACGCCGATCCGCAGCCATAGCTCCCATGTTGTCCGGAGGACGGCAACCGCGATCATCACCGGCAGTAAGGCGACCCACGCGACGACCTGAAGCAGGGTCGACTGGGCGCCGATCCAGGTCCACACCTCGTCGATCGTCCCTGGGGAAACGATCATCAGAAGGCCGAGTACCACCCAGGTAGCCACGAAGAAGGTCCATACCGCCATGGCCAACCAGCGGGGTGGAGCCCACGTCGATGGCCGCGCCTGGGTCGGGACCTTGGGAGCAATCCCGGCGGGAAACGGTGTTCCAAGAGTCATGAGTGATTTCCTTTCCGAACCATGATCTTGACAAGGATCGGATTGGGCGGGTAGAGGCAATCGGCCCGATCCGGCGGGCCATCTGCGGCGAGAGAATGGCTGGTGTCCTGTCCGGTGGATTCGCTTTGCTATTTCGGCGAGCAAATGTTGATCCTGGCAAGGACGCAGGAGGAAGGCGCACTGGTCCGTTCGTCAAGGACGAGGACGCCGCCAGGGGGGACAGGGGCCGTTGAAATACGAGCACGATCTGGCGGACATGGCACTAGATGAGCCGGCCCTGGTGCTCGTGCAGTGGCCGATTCTGGACCACCCGCTCCGGGCCGAGCCGCCGAAGATCCAGTATGTGGTCGAGGCCGAGCACGAGCTCGCTGAGATAGCGGCCGACCGCGGGCGACTGCTGGAAGCCGTGACCCGAGAAGCCGGTGGCCAGGTAGAGACCTGTCATGTGGGGCCATTCACCGAGGATCGCGTTCCCGTCGAGAGTGTTGACCGCGTACAGACCCGCCCACGAGGTCTCGACTCTCAGGCTGTCGAAGGCCGGGAGATGCGCATAGAGCTCCGGCCAGATCAAGTCCGTGAACCGTTGGTGCCCCGCAGGCGTGAAGTCGTACCCGACGGGATCCTCCGGGCGAGACCAGGCGATCAACCACGTCCGGTCGTTCTCGGGCAGTGCGTAGACCCCGGACGGGAGGAAGACGCTGGGCAGGCCATCGGTGGGGACCGTGGTCGTGACGACGTATACCGTCCGCATGACCGGCAGCACCGGCAGCTCGACGCCCAACGGCCGTGCCAGGTCGGCCGACCAGGCTCCCGCGGTGTTGATGACCGTGCCGGAGACCACCTCGTCACCGGAGGAAAGCCGGGCTCCGGTCATAACGGCGTCGTCGGCGAGCAGTTTCACGACCTCGCCTTCGATGTACTCGGCGCCGAGCTCAATTGCCTTGTTCCGGTAGCCGCGGAGGACCGCCCCCGGGTCGACCGAGCCGTCCTTCTGGTGAAACGTCCCACCGGCGAGCCCGACAGATCGGTAAGGAGCGAAGCGGTGGCCGATCTCTCCGGCTTCGAACCATGTCACGTCGCATTCCAGGCTTCGTTGCAGCTCGAGCCCGGCCAATGCCGTCGCCATGCCCTCGTCGTTGGCCAAGAACAGATTCCCCTGGTGTCGGGCAGAAACCACCGGTCGATACCCAGGGGTTGCCATGTCGTCATCGAAGGTCTCCAACACTTCCATGGCGTACTGTGAGATGCGTATGTTCTCCTCGAGGTTGAACTGGATGCGGACGTTGCCATCGGAGAGGACAGTGGAAGCCCTTTGGTAGCGGGCGTCCGACTCGATTACCGCGATCGAGAGGGATGGTTCGGCGTCGAGAAGGTGATAGGCGGTCGACGATCCCATGACCCCGCCCCCCACGATGACCACGTCGTACCTCAAAAGGCCACCGACCCTGATCCAGGTCGACGGGTCGTCAAATCGCTGAGAACAGGATCGACATGCAGGTCAGTCCTCCGTCGGCCGCCTGGATCTGGGACACGTCGATGGGGACCACTTCGTGCCCCAGCGTGGAAACGGTCTCCGCCGTGGCCGGAGCATTGGCGGTGACCAGCACCCGATCGTCACGCAACGGCAATGCGCTGAATCTGTGCCTCTCGCTATCGGCCTCATAGACGATGCGCAAACCCTCGAGCATCCTCTCGTCAACTGCGTCTCGGGTGACCACCACCGTCTCGATGTCGATGGGGAGCACTGCCGATTTCAGGTGCAGTGTGTTGTGAACGTCGACCGTCACCAGCTCGAGGTCCTGATCGGAGGCGACCTCTCGCAGTTGGTGGATTCCCTCTCCGTTGGTTCGAGCAGACCTACCGACGTAGACAACGTCGCCCATCATGAAGACGTCTCCGCCGTCAACGGTCCCTGGCTCGCGCACCTCCACTAGCGGGAAATGGGTCGACAGCATGCGAGCCACCGGGTCGGTCTCGCCGCGTCGGGAGGGGGCACCGGGACGAGTGATCACCGCCACCGACCCGACCACGACCGCGGTGTCTTCGATGAACACGCAGTCGGGATGGTTCTCGTCAGTGGGCACCACCACGATTGAGTACCCGGACCGTTCCAGGGCCTCGCGATAGTCGTGGTGCTGGGCTCGGGCAAGGACAACATCGAGTTCGGGCTGACGGTCCCGCACCAGTGCGCCGTCGAAGCAATCGGGCACAGGGCGGATCAACGCGGTAGGCACTGACATCAAGCCATGGTATCCGCGGAGTCAGGCGCTATCGACTGCCTCTGCCAGCCCGGCCAGGGAGAAGAAGACATGATCCGGCTGGGGTCGTTCGTCGACAGGTTTGGTAGCGCCCCAATCGCCGTCCTCAGAGAGCCGTTGCCTGTCGATCCAAGCCGTATCGAGCCCGGCGGCCTTGGCCGGCGCATGGTCGTGGAACAGACTCTGGGCAACGTGGAGGATCTCCTCTGGTTGTATCCCGAAGTTCGTCTCGAGACCACCGATGAGATAGTCGAAGTTGGCGGAATCCGGTTTGTAGGAACCGATGTCTTCGGCGGTGTAGACCGCGTCGAAGACGACCCCCAACTTCTGGTTGGAGGCGGCAAACCCCCGGCGGTCGACGTTGGAGAGGATCACCAGTCGGTATCGCTCGGCGAGATCGGAGAGAGCGCCCGCCGAGTCGGGAAACTCGGGCCAGTCGGGCACGGATGACCCAAACGCCCGATCGAGCGCGTCGGTTGTGGTGAGGCCCAGCCTGGTGGCGAGATCGCGGTGTACCCGCGTCAGAATCTCCGGGTAGAGGAGGCCGGGGGTCAATGTCTCCTGCTCGTACTCCAATTCTCCATATGCGGCCAGCGCCTCCGACCGCTCGATCCCGGCGTCGTCGGCGGCGAGCAACGGCTGAAGCGCGGTCCAGATCCCCGCTTCCCAATCGATCAAGGTCCCGTAGCAGTCGAAAGTGAGCACCTGGTAGTCGAGCAGGCTGTTGGTCATGCCCTTGATTGAACCACCCTTCGCTTACCTGAGCTACCTGGCGCCGTTTCTCCCCCCAGCGAACGAAGTGAGCCGTTTCTCCCCCCAGCGAACGAAGTGAGCGTTGGGGGGAGTACCCCGAAGGGGGGGAGGGGGGTCTTGGGGGGGGAGTACCCCGAAGTGGGGAGGGGGGTACTCCTGGCGCCGGCAGGACGTGGAACGTCCAGAGGGATCGTGGCTTTGTCATTCTTCGACCGTATAGCGTCAGATATGGCGCTACGTACCTCAGGTAAGAGGAGGACCCGATCAGGTCCCCACGCTGACCGTGCGGTGCATGCCGCCTTCGAAGTGATCGATGAGGTTCCCCTCACCGTCCTGGGACACGATTCGACAGCTAAACACGTACTTGCCCGGATCGAGGTCCACTCGAAGCGAAGTCTGCTCGCCGGACTCCACCAGACCGGTAGCCGCGATCACCTGGCCGGTGTCGTCGGTGATCACGAGCGTGTGGGAGAACTCACCCGTGTTCTGCACCCTGAAAGTCTCCTGCCCCGCAGCGGAGAGTCGATCCGGGCCGTCGATGGCACCTTCACGCAGGGCGTAATGGGCATCAGCGGCCGTCTCCACGGAACACCCCACCATCAGGAGAAGCACCGAGGCAAACATGAGTCTTCTCATGTGGCCACCACCGCCCGCTGTCGGACCGAGACGGCGGGAAGGGCGATCTGGAAGACGGATCCGGCCGGGGAGGTCTGAACTGAGAGAGAGCCATCCAGAGCCTCGATGATCATCCTCGCCATGTAGAGACCGAGACCGGTCCCTGAGCTGAAGCTCGACTTCTCGAACTTCTCGAAGACCCGCGGTAGGAATTCGTCGTCGATGCCCGGGCCGTCATCGGTGACTGTGATGAAAACCGCTTCCTCGGGCCGATCGCCCACCTCGAGCTGAGGCTCGATCTGGCTGCGGGTCGAGCATCCCACTGCAACCGAGTCTGCGCCATGGGTGAGGGCGTTGTCCACCAGCGAAGCCGCCACCAGCCCGAGGGCCCCAACGTCAGTCCTGACGAAGACCTCGGGAAGAGACTCGCCCGGCAACACCGACACGCCCGCGTGGTGTGCCGAAGCCATCGCCGCGCTCAGCTCATCGAAAGAGACCTCCGTCAGGTCGTAGGCGAGCCCGCGGTTCTCGATCCGAGCCACAGCGAGGATCTGGTCGATGATCTCCTGCAGCCTGGCGCCGTCGGCGACCATCGCATCGAGCACCAAGGCGCGCTCTTGCCCCGACAGTTCGGTTGACCTGAGCAACTCGGCTCCCGTGACCACGCTGGTCAGTGGGGTCCTCAGCTCGTGATTGATCATGAGCACGAACTCGGAGCGGATCCTTATCTTCTCCTCCGCCAGGGCCAGTGCGTCCTCGGCCTGATGGCGCGCTTTATCGAGGCTCTTGTTGGCTGCCTCGAGCTCCTGGGAGTGGCTGCGCAGGAACTTGGACTCCTGGGCGACCTCGCGGTAGCGGCGGGCCGCCCTGGCGTGCCCGACGAAGACCACCGCCGCGAAGACACCAAAGAGAGCGGCCAGTCCGAGTAGTTGGATCGCATCGGACTGGATGACACCTGGCTGCGCCCGACGACTGAGGAGGCGTGAGACGTCGTAGTGCAACATGACCGAGCCGTCGCCGTCATCCAGTGGTGAGATCACCTGGTAGAGAACGCTGCCCGCGGGCCACTGCACCACCCCATCGAGCCACAGGTCCTGGTCGACCGAGCTGGCAACGGCCACGAAGCGGTGATCGCTTGCTGCTGCCGCGATGAGTTGGTCGTGCGCCGGCTCTCCGACAAGCGGGCCGGAGGTCGAGGCGATGACGACACCCTGATCGTCGAGAAGGGAGACCGCCTCTATTTCCAGGGCGTTGCGGGCCCTTCTCACTGCAGTATCGGGATCCGTCGACTCGGCGATCATCCCTGCTGCCGTTGCCGCGTCGGCAACAAAGACCTGGCCCTCCCCGATCGGAGTGGTTGATTGCCGCTGGACGACGATGGCCGCGATGGCCGATGTCGCCGTCAGCGCGGCGCAGACTCCGGCCAGCACGAGCCACCAGCTCGAGGGCCGGCGGTTGAGCACAGGCGGCAATAGATGCACAGACCGAAAATCGGCAGAAGTCGTGTGTTCCTTGAGGCATGCCCGGATTCAGATGGGACCGGTCGCTCAGCTGCTTTCTGGTCGTGGCCAGGCGATTCGAGCAATGGGTCGCGACATGGTCAGGCTGGGCAGGACGGCTCCGACTGCGGTGACCCAGGCCGCATCCACCGATCACAGACACTGTCCGGCGTCACTCAGCCCACGTCTGCATAGCGGGGTTCTCTCCACCAGCTCGGCGCTGAAGCCGGCATCAGCTTCCTTGGCGGTGACCCTGACTCGATAGCCTTCCACCGAGTCGTCCCCCAGGCCAATGACGTCGTAGACCACCTCCAGGGTGGATGGCTCGGCGACCAGGACGATTTCGGTCGCTTCGATCTCGCCGGCGATCTGAGCTCCTAGGTCTTCGACCGACTCCGAGTTGAGCGTGGCGTACAAGTCGGTCACGTCCTCGGGATCTCCGATGAAAGCCAGCATCGATCGGGGGAAGAAACCCTCCCGACCGGCGAAGGCCAGCCGTTCCCAGAGCACGTTGTCGACTTGCCAGGCGATGCCAAGAGCCTCGAGCCCGGTGTCGGTTGGCTGGACCTCCCGCGCAACGCTGTCCTGGCCGGGAAAGTCAACCAGCCAGTGGGTCACGCCGTCCTCCGCACCGATGACTCCGACCAGGTCTCCCGGCTGGAAGGTGGACTCGGTCTCCGCTCCGGGCAGGGTGAAGGTCGTCTCAACGGGGACAGTGGTGGTTGTGGAAGAGGTGGTGGTGGGGACGACGGCTTCTCCACTGCACCCCGCGACCAGCAATAGGACGACACCCAAACCGGTGACTGGGGTTGGAAGTGACGTCCGACCACTAGCTTCCCGCCTCTTGCGAGAGTGGAAGCAAGTCACATCAGGTGCCAGTCGAGGAACCGCTCCAGACGTCGATAGAAGTGGAGCTGTGGCTCTCTGCGCAACAGTCCGTGGCCCTCACTGGGATAGGTGATGTACTCGTAGGTGGCGCCAACTCGACGGAGGGCATCGACCAGTTCCTGCGCCTGTTTGGGGTGGACCCGAGCGTCCTGTTCGCCGTGGGCGACGAGTATTGGTCGTGCGATCTTCTCGATGTTGTTGATCGGGGATGCCGCCCGGTAGCCGTCGCGGTTCTGCGACGGGTGACCCATCATGCGCTCCAGGTCCTCGACTCCCTCGCGATCCCCTTGGGCCCAGGAGGTGAGGATGTCACAGTCCCCGTACTTGGCAACCGCGCAGGCGAAGGGGTTGTCCTCGCGGACCAGCGAAGCCAACGCCAGGTAGGACCCGTAGCTCGCGCCGAAGATTGCGATCCGGTTGGGGTCCACCCAGCCCAAACCAGCGAGATGACGGGCTGCGGCGATGCAGTCGTCGACATCGCCCCTGCCCCAGTCCCTGTGGTTGGAGCGCTCGAAGCCGCGACCGTAGGAGGTCGAGCCTCGGAAGTTGATGGCCAGCCAGGCATAACCCTTGTCCACGAAGTATTGGGCGTAGCCATCCCATTCGTCGGCGTAGTGAGACGTGGGCCCACCGTGGGGATAGACGACCGCAGGCACCGGATTCGGGGTGTCTGCAGGCCGGAGAAGAAAGGCCTCGATCTCGAGGTCGTCGGTCGAGGCGAATGAGATGCGCTCGAGCTTCGCGTACGGAGCAGTCCTCACCGCCCCAGGGGCACCGTCGTAAAGGACACGTCGCTCGCCTTCCTCGTCGATCAGGATCACCCGTGGCGGCGAGTCGGAAGCTTCGTGGACGGCCACCACCCCGAGACTGGTGACCACCGGTGTCTGCCAGGTCCCGCCTTCGGCCAGGACCGCCACCGCCCCCTCGCGGGTGATCTGCACCAGGTCGCTGCGTCCCCTGGCTGTCGCCACACCAATCCAAGTCTGGTTATCGGACTGCCAGCACAGATTCGAGAAGTCGCGTTCCCCGCCGGCGAGCCGGAGGTGCTCGCTGCTGTCGACGTCGGTCACGAACAGACTGGCCCATTCGCCGTCTTCGAGCACGTAGGCGATCCGTCCCTCGCTCACTACCGGGCCCGACGCACGACGCTGGGGATGGCCGACCAGAGTCTCCCAGTCCCCGCTCGGATCGATGACGACGATGTCGCTCCGACTGAAGTCGTCTTTCGGCCAGTTGGTCGCCAGCAGCCGCCCGTCCGGCAAGACCCTGGGTTGACCGGTGTCACCGGTGGTCGGTCCGAGCGGCAACGGCCACGGGTCGTCGATGTCGATCACGGCGAGTCG
>DASWKK010000167.1:0-5209 GCA_036396655.1 Acidimicrobiia bacterium | reverse complement strand
GTTCTGACGCTCGATTCCACCCCTCCTGGCCCGGGAGGCTGGCTGCTGTTGGTGACAGCGGCTCTGCTTCTGTGGTTTCGGCGGGCGAGCCCGACCCTGGTGCTCGTCGGAACGATTGTCGTCGGGCTCGTTTACGACGCCCTCGACAATCCCGGAGCCTTCTACACGGTTGCGATCGTGATCGCCGTGTTCACGGCCGCAGCCCAGGGGTTCCGCTGGGTTGCTGTGGGGGGAATCGCCGCGGCTACGGCTGCCTTCGTGATGTTCGACGTTCTCTGGGACACCGGTCACCGTTACAACCCCGAAGGGGTGCTGTGGTTCGCGGGATGGCTGCTGGCAGCGATGCTCCTGGGGGAGGTAGCGAGGAGCCGGGCCGATTATGTGGCCGCGAGCGAGGAACGAGCCCGTCAGGAGGAACGCGGCCGCCAGGAGGAGGCGCTGCGGCGAGAGGGCGAGGAGCGCATGCGGATCGCCCGAGAGCTGCACGACATACTGGCTCACTCCATTTCCATAATCACGGTGCAGGCCGGGGTCGCCGCACATCACCTCGACACCAACCCGGACGAGACCCGTCAGGCTCTGCAAGTGGTGCGCGAGACTGGAAAGAAGGCACTGCGAGAGTTGCGGTCGTCCCTCGGGGTGTTACGCGCCGACGATGCCGCGCCTCCCCGCTCTCCGACTCCCGGATTGGCAGACCTCGATGAGCTCGTGGCCGACACCGAGAACACAGGACTGCAGGTGCGGCTGAAACGCATCGGCGATCTGGACATGGTGCCCCCCGACGTCGGGCTGGCGGTCTACCGGGTGGTGCAAGAGGGCCTCACCAACGTCACGCGTCACGCCGAGGCCACTGAGGCCGAGGTCACCATTGAGCGAAGACGAGGCGAGTTGTTGCTGCGTGTGGATGACGACGGAAACGGAACCCTGGGCACTCCACCACCGGGTCTTGGCATCACGGGCATGCGTGAGAGACTCGGAACCCTGGGCGGCACTTTGAAGGTCGGTCCACGTCCGATAGGAGGTTTTCGTCTGGAGGGTCGGGTTCCGCTGGAAGAGCCGGAATGATCACCGTGCTAATCGCCGACGACCAGGCACTCGTCAGGGAAGGGTTCCGTTCCATAGTCGACTCCGCCGACGACCTGAGCGTTGTGGCCGTGGCCAGCAATGGCACGGAGGCCGTGGACCTGGCCCTGCGCCACCATCCAGACGTGGCGCTGATGGACGTGCGTATGCCGGGTATGGATGGGATAGAAGCAACCCGCACCATTGGGGACAGTCCTGAACTTGCCTCCACTCGAGTTATCATCCTCACCACCTTCGGCCTCGATGAGTACGTATTCGAGTCCTTGCGAGCGGGAGCATCCGGCTTCCTGCTCAAGGACACGGACCCCACCGACCTCCTGGAGGCGATCCGGGTCGTCAACCGGGGCGACGCCCTTCTCTCGCCCACCATCACCCGACGTCTCATCTCCGCGTATGTCACCACCCCGCGGGTACCGGGCCCGATTCCCGAGCTGGTGCGACTCACCGCAAGAGAGCGTGAGGTGGTGGCGCTGGTGGCAACAGGACTCAGGAACGACGAGATTGCCGACCGGCTCTACGTGAGCGTCAACACCGCCAAAACGCACGTCAGCCGGGCGATGGTCAAGCTGGGAGCACGCGACCGCGCCCAACTCGTGGTCTTCGCCTACCAGAGCGGGCTGGTGGCAACGCAAGGATCGGATTGACCGGAAACCCAGGCAAGCGTTCTCTCGCCGGGGTGCGGATAGGTGTCACAGAGTGGGCCGCAGTCTTGTCTTATTGAGTGAAGGTATTCCTCAATGAAGGTGTTGATGGTGAAGGTGTTTATTGCCGGAGCGACCGGGGCGATCGCAAGCCCCGGTATCGTCGTTCAAAGATGCTTCGCCCATACCGAGACGACGACCTCGAAGCGGTGCTCGATGTCTGGTACCGGGCATCGCTGATCGCCCACTCGTTTCTTTCTGAGGAATTCCTCGAGGCTGAGCAACATCAGATCGCCGAGGAATTCCTTCCCGTGTCTGAAACCACGGTGGCCGAGGCAGATGGACGTGTCGTCGGCTTCCTGTCTCTCATCGGAACCGAGGTCGGTGGCATTTTCGTGGACCCGGAGTATCAAGGCCGGGGCATCGGCCGTACTCTGATGGACGACGCTCGCCGAGCTCGTACCCACCTCGAACTTGGCGTCTTCGAGGACAATCTCCTTGGTCGCCGTTTCTACGACGCGTACGGATTCCTTCAGGTTGATCGACAGATTCATGCGGAATCCGGGCACTACGAACTCCGCTTACGTCTCGACTACAGCAGTTGAAGGCGAAACCAGGGGTCAGGAAGATAAGAGCCCCAGACCGCACCGAGTTCAGCGCGCTCACCTCCCGGGCCCGATAGCAGCAGGATGCGACCAGACGGCATGTCAAGGACGGTGATAACTACGGTTGCTGGGGTGGGGCAAACGGAGCCGACTGCGACCGACGAGGTTCGAGCTGCCGAGGTTATCGCCTCGATGTGCTTGGCCACGGATCTGGGAATGGGCTTTCCCTTCGAGCACGGCCTCCACGCCACCCTGACCACGATGCGACTGTGTGCGATCCTCGGCGTCGACGAGGACACCGTCTCCGGCACCTATTACGCCTGCCTCCTCATGTATGCGGGGTGCACCGTCGACGGAGCGGAGAGGTCGCAGGTCTTCGGGGGCAGCATGACCGAGCATCACACTCATCGTCAGTTCGGGTCGGCCGTCGAGAGCCTCACCGGAGTGGTCCGGGCCTTGCCTTCACCGGAGGCGTCGCTGCCCCGTCGAACGTTCCAGGCGATGACCGGGCTCCCCCGAGCAGCTCGGTTCAAGGGCGGACATTTCGCCGCACTTTGCGAAGTTGCGGGAATGCTCGCCGAACGTCTTGGCGTCCCCCGGTCGGTTCACGAGATGTTCCCGTTGCTCACCGAGCGCTGGGACGGGGCGAGTGTTTTGAAACGTTCCAGTGGCGATGAGATCCCTTTGCCTCTCCGCATCATCCAAGTGGGGAGGGACGCCACGTATCAGCGTCTCATCGGTGACGATGACTACGTGACGAATGTGATCGCGTCTCGGGCAGGACAAGCCTTCGACCCTGAGGTGGCTGCTGTGTTTCTCGACAACGCCGCAGACGTTCTCGGACCGCGTGAGCCTTCTGAGACGATGTGGGAGGACGTGCTCGCGTCGGAACCCCGACCCTGGCTGACCTTGGAGGGCACGGCCATCGACCGAGCCCTCGGCGCCATCGGTGCGTTTTCCGACCTGGTCTCGCCACACCTCACCGGCCACTGCTCAGGAGTCGCCCAACTGGCCGCGGCGGCAGGAGATCTACAAGGGTTCGGGCCTGCGGAGGTCGAGACGATACGACGGGCCGCTCTCGTGCACGACGTGGGGAGGACGGCGGTCGGTTCCCGGGTCTGGAGCAAGCCGGGCCCGTTGACCGCCGACGAGCGAGAACAGGTGAGGCTCCATCCATATCACACCGAAAGAGTGTTGGCCCCTTCGCCCTTCCTCTCCGAGCTGGCCTCCATCGCCATGGCACATCATGAGCGTCTCGACGGGTCGGGCTATCACCGGGGTCTCGACAGTTCCTCGCTCTCGCGTGCCGCCAGACTGCTTGCCGTAGCGGACGCCTTCCAATCCAAGACCGAGCCCCGACCCTATCGGGTGCCGCTGTCGCCGAAGGAGGCGACCGAGATGCTGGTCGGAAAGGCGCGGGAAGGTGTGTTTGACCCGGTCATGGTCATGGCGGTTGCCGAAGCGGCAGGTGAGGCCCGGCCGGCAATCGATCGCCCAGCGGGGCTGACGGAACGGGAGGTCGAGGTGGTCGGCCTGCTCGCCCGCGGCTTGCAGACCAAGCAGATCGCCAGGGAACTCGACATCTCAGCCAAGACCGTCGATCGGCACATCCAGAACAGCTACCGCAAGATCGGAGTGTCCTCCCGCGCCGCCGCCACCCTGTTCGCCACGGAGAACGGACTGGTCCCCAGATAGCTCTTTCCCCTGTATGGGGAGTTTTCCGTATTCACGGCATCGGGCTGTGCCCTTACCTTCGCACCATGAGAAGACACACCATCCAGGATCGGCTTCGCATCCGGCGCAGCCTCACGGGTGGGGCGGTCGGCTCCCTCGGCTTGTCGATCGCAGTGGTCGTCTCCTCGGCCCGGGATGAGTCCGCTCTGGGCGCTCCCGCTCTGTGGCCCTGGTTGCTCACCGGGCTGCAAGTGCTCTCCCTCTGGGCGGCCGGTCGCCGCCACTGGTGGGCGTGGCTCCTCGGGGGATCGGTGCAACTCCCCTGGATCGCCTATGCCGTCATGACCGATCAGGTCGGGTTTATCCCCGGTTGTGCCATCTCCGCTCTGGTGCAGATCTACAGCTTTCTCCACAACTCAACTCGAACGACCCGATCGGAGGCTTTGGCATGAGGACACAAGAACGAACTGACACCCTGGTCATCGGTGGAGGTCAGGCCGGGTTGGCTATCGGCTACCACTTGTCGAGGGCGGGGGTGCCTTTCCTGATCGTCGATGCCAATGAGAGGACAGGCGATTCATGGCGTCGCCGCTGGGACTCGCTGAAGCTGTTCACCCCCAACCGGTTCAACAGCCTGCCGGGATTGCAGATCCCCGGAGAGGACTGGGGCTTTCCCACCAAAGACGAACTCGCCGACTATCTCGAGTCATACGCCTTGCACTTCGAGCTCCCGATCCGTCACGGGGTGAAGGTGGACCACCTCACACGAGAGGATGGTGCTTTTCTGGCAGTCGCCGGCAATCGGGAGTTCCACGCCAACAACGTTGTCGTGGCCATGGCTTCCTATCAGAAGCCAAGACTGCCCGAGTTCGCCGCCGGGCTCGACTCCGGGATCGTTCAGCTCCACGCCGCCGAATACAAGAACCCGGGGCAACTGCAGGATGGGGACGTCCTGGTGGTTGGTCTCGGGAACTCCGGCGCCGAGATCTCGATGGATCTGGCACGAGATCATCATGTCCGTCTATCGGGAGAGCCGAGCGCAGTTCAGCCATTTCGCCCCGAGCGTCTCTCGGGGAGGATTCTCATGCCGTTCGTGGGGCCGGTGATCCTCAATCGTGTCCTCACGACGAGCAACCCTCTGGGCCGGAAGTTCCGAACGAAGATGCTTCACAAAGGCGCGCCGCTCCTCCGGGTCAAGCCGAAGGA
>DASWKK010000166.1:0-5043 GCA_036396655.1 Acidimicrobiia bacterium | reverse complement strand
CAAGAAAGACGCGATCAAACGTCAGATTGCGGGTAGCCCTCCAGGGGTTCGTGAAGGAGACTTGATCTCCGCGATCAAGCAGGAGTTCAAGGAACATGAGGACTTGCCCAACACCACCAATCCCGACGACTGGGCCCGGGTGTCAGGCAAGAAGGGCGAGCGGATCATCTACGTCCGCACCCTGGTGGACGGGGACGACGAGAGTCGCTTGATCGAAAAGGTCTCGGCGGGTCAATACCTCTGATGGCGATGCACAAGGTGCTCGGCACCGAGACCGAGTACGGCATCGTGGTGAGAGACGATATCGGATTCAATCCTGCTGTTGCCTCCTCGCTCGTCGTCAACAGCTACCCGGGCGCCCGGGTCAAGGTCCAGTGGTCCTATGAGGAAGAGTCGCCCGGTCGCGACGCCCGCGGGTTTGGTCACGACACTTTCGGTGTGGTCGACCCTGAGGGGGCGGTGGTCAATTCGGTCCTGGCCAACGGGGCTCGGCTCTACGTCGACCATGCCCACCCCGAGTACTCGGGGCCCGAGTGCTACGACCCGCTGGAAGCCGCTCTCTATGACAAGGTCGGCGAGCTGGTAATGCGCTCGGCCGCCCGGGTGGCAACCGAGGTCTCGGGCAAGACGGTTTCTTTGTACAAGAACAACTCCGACGCCAAGGGCAACTCCTATGGCGCGCATGAGAACTACCTGCTCTCCCGGGAGACACCGTTCGGAGACGTGATCCGTTTTGCCACCACCTTCCTTGTCACCAGGCAGATCTTCACCGGGGCGGGCAAGGTCGGTTCGGAGAACGATCGTCCCGAGGTCGGCTTCCAAGTGACCCAGCGGGCCGACTTCTTCGAGGAGGAGGTGGGGTTGGAGACGACCCTGAAGCGCCCGATCATCAACACCCGTGACGAACCGCACGGTGACCCTTCCAAGTACCGCAGGCTGCACGTGATCATCGGCGACGCCAACCTCTCCGAATACCAGAACTTCCTCAAACTCGGGACCACGGCCTTGATGCTCGCCGCGCTCGAGGACGGTGCCCTTCCCGACCCCCTCGATCTGCTCGACCCGGTCGAGTCATGCTGGCGGGTCAGCCACGACATCGGCCTGAGCCGACCCCTGGAATTGGATGGGGGCGGCACCGCCACCGCCCTCGACCTGCAGGCCCGCTATCTCGAATGGCTGGCCAAGTATGTCGAGAAGGAACTCGACGAGCCGGTGTGGAATCAGGTGATCGAGGAGTGGGAACGAACACTCTCCCTCCTCGCCACCGACCCCGGCAAGCTCGCAGACACGCTGGATTGGATCGCGAAGAAGCGTCTCTTCGAAGGCTACATCGAACGTGACGGCGTCAACTGGACCGACTCGAAGCTGCGCGCTCTCGACGTCCAGTATCACGACGTCGACCCGGCCCGCGGTCTCTACTACCGCTTGGTCGACCGGGGCTCGATGCGACGTCTGTTCGACGACAGCGACATCGAGGCGGCCGCGGTCAACCCTCCAGACCGCACCAGGGCGTACTTTCGAGGCCGGTGCGTGTCCGAGTTCTCTGACTCGCTGGTGGCTGCCAACTGGGATTCGCTGGTGTTCGACATCGGTGAATCGCATCTCAAACGGGTTCCTATGATGGAGCCACTTCGAGGTGGGGCCGATTTGGTCGGTTCCATGATCGATGAAGCCGAAGACGCAGCCGACCTTCTGCGTCGTCTAGGAGGATGACTTGGATGTCTGACAGAGAACGATCACAAGGCAAGGGAAGCGACAAGGAAAAGAGCGAGGAAGAGGCCGCGGCACGGGTCGAATCCGAAGCGGACCTCGAAGCGCTGGACGACCTTCTCGACGAGATCGATGAGGTTCTCGAAGAGAATGCAGAAGAGTTCGTCAAGAACTACGTCCAGAAGGGCGGCGAGTGATCGGATCCATGGGCCCGTTGCCGATGCAGGCGCCAAGCCCAGGATCGAGTTTCTCGGATCTGCTCGACTCGCTGGGGGCCAAACCCGTCTTGACCCTCCCCCCCGGGGAAAAGGCTCCGCTCTCACCCGAAGGCACGACCGTTCTCGCCCTGCGCTACGAAGGCGGAGTGGTCATGGCCGGTGACAGGAGGGCAACCGAGGGAAACCTGGTGGCCCACCGGCGCATCCGCAAGGTTTTCCCTGCTGACAGGTACTCGGCGGTCTCGATCGCGGGCACAGCCGGTCTCGCCATCGAGATGGTTCGGCTCTTTCAGGTCGAGCTCGAGCACTACGAGAAGATCGAAGGCGTTCGGCTCTCCTTGGAAGGTCAGGCGACCTTTCTCGCTCGTCTGGTGAGAGGCCAGCTCCCGATGGCATTCCAGGGTCTGGTGGTAGTGCCCTTGTTCGCCGGCTACGACGAACGCGAGGGCCGGGGCCGGCTCTACAGCTACGACGCCGTCGGTGGCCGCTACGAGGAGATCGACTTCGGCAGCACCGGCTCGGGCGCCCGACTGGCCAAGTCGTACATGCGAACCGTGTACCGCGACGACCTCGGAGCGGAGGAGGCGACCGGTATCGCGGTGAGTGCCCTTGTCGCCGCCTCCCAAGAGGACACCGCCACCGGCGGTCCTGACCTGAAAAGAGGGATCTATCCGACCGTGATCCGGATCAGTGCCGACGGTCTCGATGAGCTCGATGACTCCGTCATTGGGCCAGTGGCTGAGCAAGCCGTGGAGTCGATACGGTGACTATCCCGTTCTATGTCGCACCAGAGCAGCTGGTCAGGGACAAGGCGGAGTTCGCTCGGAAAGGCATCGCCCGGGGCCGCTCGATCATTGCCGTCGACTACTCCGACGGTGTCCTGCTTCTCGCTGAGAACCCGTCCAAAGCCCTGCACAAGATCAGCGAGGTCTATGACCGCATCGCTTTTGCCGGTGTCGGCAAGTACAACGAGTTCGAGACACTGCGAAAGGCCGGCATCCGCCAAGCCGACCTGATGGGCTATCTGTATTCGCGCGAGGACGTCACAGCGATGGGGCTGGCCACGGCCTTTGCTCAGACGTTGGGCGCAATCTTCACCAGGGAGCCCAAGCCGTTCGAGGTGGAGGTCCTGATCGCCGAGATCAGTGAAGACGGCGACGAGCACCGGCTCTTCCGGGTCACCTATGACGGGACTCTCTACGACGAGCGCCACTTCGTCGCGATTGGCGGGAAGGCCGAGCAGCTCACCGAGGCCCTCGAGGCGAAGTGGGAGCCCGGCATGACTCTCGCCAAGGCCTTGGAGGTGGCCAGCGAGGTGTTCCGCCAGGCGGAGGGTCGTGAGATCGAAGGCTGGGAGGCCGGTGTGCTCGACTCGTCCAATGGGCGCAGGGCGTTCCGACGACTCAGTGCCGACGAGCTTCCCTCCCGCTGAGGTACCCCCGACCCCTCGAGCAACATACTTGTCACGGGAACCCTGTCGCCGGTTTAGCCTGACCGAGTGGAGCGACGGATATTCGGATTGGAAAATGAGTACGGGGTCACCTGCACTCTGCGCGGGCAGCGACGGCTCAGCCCTGACGAAGTAGCCCGGTATCTGTTCCGCCGCGTCGTCTCCTGGGGTCGATCCTCCAATGTCTTCTTGGAGAACGGTGCGCGTCTCTACCTCGATGTCGGTTCGCACCCTGAGTTCGCCACTCCCGAATGTGACAACCTCGAGGACGTGGTGGCACACGACAAGGCGGGGGAGAGGATCCTCGAAGGCTTGGTGCGAGGCGCCGAGGAGAGACTGGAAGAGGAGGGGATCCGGGGCGAGATCTACGTGTTCAAGAACAACACCGACAGCGCCGGCAACTCATATGGATGCCACGAGAACTATCTGGTGAGCAGACACAAGGACTTTCACCGGACTGTGGACGTCCTGATCCCATTCCTGGTGACAAGACAGATCTTCTTGGGGGCAGGCAAGCTGACCCAAACACCCAGGGGGACCGCCTTCTCGATCGCACAGCGAGCCGACCACATCTGGGAGGGGGTGTCCTCGGCCACGACACGGTCGAGACCCATCATCAACACCCGTGACGAGCCACATGCCGACGCCGAGCGTTACCGACGTCTCCACGTCATCGCCGGCGACTCGAACATGTCCGAGTACGCCACCTTCGTCAAGGTGGGCACGATGGTTGCTCTACTGCAGATGATCGAGAGAGACGTGGTGTTTCGTGATCTCTCCCTGGAGAACCCGATCCGCGCCATCCGCGAGGTGTCCCACGACGTGACCTGCCGGCGGAAGATCAAACTGGCAAATGGCCGCGAGCTCTCGGCTCTCGACATCCAGTGGGAGTATCTGGACCGTGCGATGAGATTCTCCCGCAGCCCCGGCTTTCCCCCAGAGGTGCAGGCAGCCATCGATCGTTGGGAGCACCTGCTCACCGGTCTCGAGAAGGACCCGATGACCCTCGACCGTGAAGTCGACTGGGTGATCAAGCATCGTCTGCTGGAGCGCTACTCCGACCGACGCGGCCTTCCCATGTCCGACCCGCGAATGTCGATGATGGATCTCAGCTACCACGACGTCAACCGGGAGCGTGGTCTCTACTACCTGCTCGAGGGCAAGGGCATGGTCGACCGGGTGGTCACCGACGAGAAGGTGGCGCTGGCGGTGCGACAACCACCACAGACGACCCGGGCCCGCCTCCGCGGCGCCTTCATCAAGGCGGCGAAGGCCAAGAAGCGTGACTTCACGGTCGATTGGGTTCACCTCAAGCTCAACGATCAGGCCCAACGAACCGTGATGTGCAAAGACCCGTTCAAGGCCCACGACGAGCGGGTGGAAAAGCTCATCGAGAGTCTGTAGCCCCCCTCCCGGCTTCGCCGGACTCCCCCCAACGCTCGCTTCGCTCACTGGGGGGAGAAACAGAACCCCCCTCCCGGCTCCGCCGGGGGGGAGAAACGAACGTCATGTTTCCTCCCCCAGGAGCGGAGCGACGTTGGGGGAGGTGGCCCGGAGGGCCGGAGGGGGTTCCTGGCCGCGGCGAACATCAGACCCGCCCCCGTGCGAAACTCACCGGGAGATGCAAAACGTCGTCGAACGGGTGATCAACCTTCTGATCTATCT
>DASWKK010000165.1:0-13508 GCA_036396655.1 Acidimicrobiia bacterium | reverse complement strand
CGACATCAGCCCACCGGGCGTAGCCGTAAGGGGCATCGGTTCACCAAAGGAGATCTCACTCGATTCTTCGACGGACACGGTGATGCTCGGATTCGTCTCAGTGGTCGGTGTGGTGATGTTCGCTTCACTGGCTGGCCCTTTCTCGCCCTGCATCAGCCAGAGCGGGAGGAATACGGCTAGAACCAGGACGAACGCGACCGCCCCGACAAGGGCCGGTCTTTGCCGGCGACCCGGGGAAGCTACCGTCATTCCCGAGCTGTCGGGTGCCGCCTCGACCAGCACCGTGAGAGCGTCTCTGAGCCGCCGCTCCTGCAATTCGGTGAGCATCACAACACCCCTTTCAACTTCTGTCTGGCCAGGTGCAAATACCGCTTTACGGTCCCCGGCCCCACTCCCATCGCATCTGCGATCTCGCTGATTGGGGCCCTCTCCCAATAGTGCATGTAGATCGCCGCACGTTGCCTGACCGGGAGACTCATGAGGACGTCGAGAACCTCGGCCAGGCCATGACCGTTCGGCCCCATCAAATCGTGATCCAGGGGTACGACTTTTCGGCGACGCCCCCTGCCGCGGGCTTCGTTGAGCACACCCCGGAGGAGATAGCCTTTCGGATTGTCGAGTTCCGACAGGCGGACCCTCCGCACCGTTCGTCCCACCACCGTCATAACGACGTCTTCGGCCTCCGACGGTCCCACGAGTGCCGTGGCATACCTCACAAGGTCCAGGCGATACTCGGCGAAGATGGCGCCATCATCATCCAAGGCGACATTTCGTCTCAGCCCAACCACGATTGCCCGGGGGGTTGGTCCAAAGGGTGCTCATCCATATGGGAAGTAACGCGCCAATACTGCTGGCGGTTGCACGGGGGTCAAGTTGGCTCCCATGGGAGCACCCATCGGTGACTTGAGCCCGACCGCCGGGTGGCTCCTACGCCCTCGGCTGTTCCGACGTGAGAGCGAGCCCTCGTCGCACACGACGTCGTCGACGGTACCCGATGTCAGCGGATCTCCATGAACCCGGCCATCTCACAGACGTCCACCATACGACGGATGTCGTCGTAGGTCTCAGGGCCAACCGCGACGAACTTCTCGACCATGGCGAACTTTAGGATCGGCTCGAGACCCGGATCGCGGTGGAGACTGACTAACACGTCACGGACGCTGCGGTGAAAGTCGCTCGAGAAACGCTTCGAAACGGCGACCGGCTGAATAGTCGAGGGTCCGAGCGAGTCAATGACCACCAAGGACTCTGCGAGATCGGGATGGCCCCTCATCTCGACCCCAAGGACCTGCGAGTCGATGGCCGATGCGTCCACTTCTCCGTCTCGGACCATTCGCATCGAGGTCTCGTGAAAGCCGGACTCGATCACCGCGCCGAAATATCCCCGGGTCTCCCCCATGGAGACAAGGTGATACCGGGTGATCCCGTATCCCGAGTGGGACAGCGGCTCGTTGTATGCCCAGGACCGTCCGCGGAGGTCGGCGAAGCTGGCGAGGCCGCTATCACGACGCACGATCACATCGGAGAAGTAGACAGGCTTGCCCTGATATCTCTCGCCGGTGAGGACCGGAGCGGCAATCGGGGTCGCCGGGGCGATGCCCTGTCGCTCGAACATGACATAGGGGAGACTGCACACGAAACAGATGTCGTTGACGTCGTTCCTGCAGTTCTCGTAGTCGGTCTCGACGACCAATTCGGTGCTCACGTCGAGACCCGAGCCGATCGCGTCGGCAATCGCCCGATAGACGGACAACAAGTTTGGGGCCAGGAAAGTGCCAATGCGAAGTTCAGCCATAATCCTCGCCTGAGTTGATCCTGCCCCTCTCGGTGACACCGGTATCGCGGTCACCACGATGCCAGAGTAGTGTTTGGAGTTCATCCCGGGGTTCGTCAGCCGTCGATCCAGGAACCGATTTAGGGCCGACGTGTTTCTCTGAAAGGTGCCGACGTGAGACCAGTTCGGGTTGACGTGGTGGTTGTCGGCGGGGGTCAGGCGGGTCTCGGCGTTGCTTATCGCCTTGTCGAGTCTGGCGTTGACGTCGTCGTGTTGGAACAGGGCCGCGTGGGGCAGACTTGGCGTTCGCAGCGGTGGGATAGCTTCTGTCTGAATACCCCGAATTGGATGAATGGGCTTCCGGGAGCGGAATACGCCGGGCCTGATCCGTTTGGTTTCATGACGCATCTGGAGTTGGCCGAGTCGTTCGAAGAGTACGTGGAACGGTTCGACCTGCCTGTCCGCACCGGCGTGACGGTGACGGGTGTCGGTCAATCTCGCGATCAAGGGCGCTACCTGGTTACCGGGGAGCAAGGCGACGGCGAGACCGTGTCCTACCTCGCCGACTCGGTGGTGATTGCATCCGGGATCCTGCAGACCCCTCGTATTCCTTCGATCAGTTCGAAGATCCCCGGCAGCGTCGTCCAACTGCACGCCGGGACCTACCGGTCGCCGGAGCTGCTGCCCTCCGGGGCGGTTGTCGTGGTCGGCGGTGGGCAATCGGGCGGCCAGATCGTGGAAGACCTCCTCAACGCAGACCGCATCGTGTATTTCTCGATCAGCAACGCGCCTCGTGTGCCTCGCAGCCGCCGGGGACGAGATTTCATGGACTGGTGGCTCGAGATGGGGACATGGGACGTCGAAACGGACGACGTAGAAGATCCGGCAGTGTTGAAGGCGATCAACCCGCTGGTCTCGGGCGTCGGATCGCGTGGTCACAGCGTCAGCTATCAACAACTCGCCCGAAGTGGTGCCCGTTTGATGGGGCGTCTCGAAGACGTTGTTGGAGGAGAGCTCTTCACCGATGACCGGGTCATCGAGTACATCCGGAATGCCGACGCTCGGTCCAAAGAGTTGAGCGACAAGATCGACGCATACATCGAGGAGACGGGCCGCGGCGCCGCCGGGGCCGTCCCCGATCCTGCCGACGTGCCACTGCGACCCAACGAGGACGTGGACTTTCTCACCACACTGAACCTCGCGGGGGCGAACGTCGCTGCCATCGTCTGGTCCACCGGGTTCACGGCGGACTTTTCCTGGATCGACCTACCCGTCACGGACGACACCGGAAGACCGGTACACCGCAACGGGCTCAGCGATGTCCCTGGTATCTACTTCATCGGGTTTCCCTGGCTCTCAAAACGCAAGTCTGGTGTCATTCTCGGGATCGACGAGGACGCACAACGCATCACCAACGCAATCCTCGATCACACCCAGGTCGCCTGAAAGGAACATCAGAGCCCCGCGACGCGACCGAGTTGGCTCTGCCCCCAGTCCCGTAGGGTGTCACCATGGCTCGTCAGGGTTCTCGCCGCATTGCCGTGGAGTTCGAATCTGAAGGTGCAGTGCTTCGTGGGTTTCTGTACGAGGCCGTGAAGGGTGAGCCGCCGTTCCCGATCGTCGTCATGACCCATGGCACATCCGCCACCATCCCGATGGTCACCGACCGATATGCCGAGGTGTTTGCCGAAGCGGGAGTGTCGGCTCTTCTCTACGACCATCGGAATCTGGGGATGAGTGGCGGTGAGCCACGTCAGGAAATCAACCCGTGGGTGCAGTCCCGCGGTTACCGAGATGCGGTCACCTTCGCCTCGACCATCGAGGGCCACGATCCGGAAAGGATCGGAGTTTGGGGCGACTCCTACTCGGCCGGGCAGGTGTTCCTGGTAGCCGCCTGCGACACCCGGATCAAGGTGGTGGTTTCCCAGTGCCCGGTATTCGGCGCCAAACCTCCCGACGTGGATCCCACTCCCGGAGTGTTCGCGGCGATCGGCGAGACCTTCGAATCCGGAGATGTCTCCGGTGGCCCCGGGGACACGACCGGTCCGATTCCGGTGGTCTCGTCCGACCAGTTGGGCACGCCTTCGCTTCTTCAGCCGATCCAGGCCTTCCGCTGGTTCATCGAGTACGGCGCCAGGGACGGAAGCGGGTGGCAAAACCAGGCGACGAGGGTAATCCCTTCCAACACCGCCCCTTTCAGCCCGTACTTGTGCGCCCCCTACGTGACGGTGCCTTCTCTGATGATGGTCGCGCCGGCCGACGAGATGGTCCACGCCAACCCAGAGGTCAGCCAACGGGCCTTCGACCTACTACCCGGTGAAAAGGACTGGTACGACATCGATGGTGGGCATTTCGGGCTGCTCTACCACCCGAGCGACCTATTTAACGAGGCGAGCACAGTCCAAGCCGCCTACCTCACAAGACATCTTCTCCCCTGAACAGGCACGGCGGGAAGTCCGGTGCGGGTCGGACGCCTGTGACCACATCCAGGCTTCAGAATAGCGTGTCGGCGAGGCAGGCCGAATAGCTTTCCCCCATGCCACTGGAGAACGAAGAGGTCCCCGAGCTCGAACGGGACGAGGAGACCGCCGATCTCGACGAGGACGAACGGGCAGAGGAGAGGAATCGATCGGCCGGCTCCTGGTGGGAGAGACGGCGTGTGGAACCGGATGAGCGGGATCGCATCCTCGGCCAGCTCTTCTACGAGGGAGAACGGCGATGGCCCTACGTCTACCGGTTCACCCTGCTCCAGTCGGCGTCGGTGGTGATCGCCTCCATCGGGATAGCCGCCGACTCACCGGCCATCGTCATAGGGGCGATGCTCCTGTCCCCCTTGATGACGCCGGTGCTCTCCATCGCTGCAGCAGCCACCATGATCTGGCCGAAACGCGCGGCCAGGAGCATCGGCTTCGTGGTGGTGGCGAGCCTCGGGAGCATCCTGCTCGCCTGGGCGGTGGCCGCCCTGATACCGGAGGTTCAGGTCGGGGTGCTGCCCAACGAGCTCCTGGCGCGCACCCGTCCCACCCTGTTCGACCTCGCGGTCGCCCTGGCCGCAGGCACCGCTGGGGGGTATGCCATGGTCAGGGAAGAGGTTGGAAGTGCCCTCCCGGGAGTGGCGGTGGCGGTCGCCCTGGTACCTCCGCTGGCAGTGGTGGGCACCGCGCTCGACCTCGGCCATAGCGATCTCGCCGTCGGCGCCGGTTTGCTCTATCTGACCAACCTCACCGCCATAGTGCTGGCCGGCGGTGTGGTGTTCCTGGCGACCGGGTTCATCCCCACGGTACGGATCACCCGTCTCAGCTGGCAGGTGGCCCTTGCGGTGACTCTCGCCCTCATCCCGGTTGGGGTTGTCGCAATCCCCCTGAACAACAGCCTGGCGACCGCAGTGCGCGACGGACGGGCTGCGGTGATCACCTCAGAGGAGGTCGACACCTGGTTGTCCGACCGGCAACTGGAGGTCGTCGACGTGAGCGTCGACGGTGATGAGGTGCTGGTGGAGCTGACCGGGGAGCACCAGCCGCCTCCCGTCGATGAGCTTGGCCGCAGGCTCGAGGAGGTCCTGGACAGGAGGGTCGTCCTGACCGTGAACCTGACCGAACGTCGACAGGAGACCTACGCCACGCCGGGCGGCGGCGACTGAGAAGACCGTCTAGCGCGCTCGGGGCGACTCGAACGCCCACCTCCTGATCCGTCGTCAGATCCAGCTCGTCCCGCCTCGTCCCGACTGATCCGTGTGAGTCCCAATCTCTTGATACTGCTCGGTGGTTCGCCGCCTTCGGTCTCCCGGGTCCGTCCGCCTGGTCCTGGCGTGTACTCAGGAGTTCGCAGTGGCGTTCCGGTTCAACGACTGGCCAGCGTGCCGGATCGAGACGATCCGGCGATACTCCGCTGATGCACGGACGAAAGGCAGCGTTCGGTTTGACGGTCGGAATCCTCGCCGCTGCCTGCACCACCGCGGCCGAACCCGGCCCCACCGTCGCCAGGACCATGCCAGCCACATCGGCGGCCACCAGCGCTACTACTACTGCGCCTGCTCCGCCTTCAGCGGAGCACCGTATCCAGGTCCGGTCGGTCGATGGGGCGGGCGAATTCTACGACGCAGCCACCGGGGAGCGGTTCGTGCCGCGTGGCATGAACTACAACCGCTTCCTTCCCGGCGTTGGGGGACCAGCGTTGGACAGCGTGCTCTCCACCCGCCGCTACGACCCGGAGACGGTCGATGACGATTTCGCCGCGATCCGCGCTCTCGGCTTCAACGTGGTGCGAATCATGATCGACACCTGCGGCGTGCGTGCCGACGGCTGCATCACCGATGAGCGTGGCCTCATCGATCCGGCTTACATCACCAACTTGGTCGATCTCTTGGAGCGGGCCAAGGCTCATGGGCTGTTCGTGATGGTTGCATCGAACACGTTGCCCGACGACGGTTATTGGATCAATGCGACCGCCGCCTTGCAGGACGACCAGTTCGAGAGCGCCAACAACGAGTTCCTCAATCCGAAGGCGGTTCCCATTTACGTCGACTACTGGGAATCGGTGGTTGGTGCCCTCGTCGCGTCCGGGGCTCCCCTCGACGCTATCTGGGCCTACGAGCTGCGCCAGGAGCACCACTTCCATTGGAACTATGCTCCGATGAACCTCGAGGCGGGCCTCATCACGACGGCCAACGGGTTGACCTACGACCTCGCCAACTCCGAAGCCAAGGCCCAAATGATCGACGAGGGTCTCGTGTACTGGACGGACACGCTGCGCAGCGCGATCCGCGCCCTGGATCCGACGGCACTGGTGACGGTCGGATTCTTCGTCCCCAACGATCCGAACCCGGTGCACGGTCCGGATGAGACGCGGCTGGTGCGCACGGCCTACTTCCTGCGCAACTCCTCCATGGATTTCGTCGACCTACACCACTACCGCGGCAATGGAGTCGACGACACCGAGATCTGGGAGAACTTCGGTCTTGAAGGGGTCGAGGGGGTCCCGATCGTGCTCGGAGAGCACGGGGCAATTCGCGACTGGTACTCGAGCGAGGATCGGGGAGCGGCCGCCGTTTTGGGACTCGAGGTCGATTCGTGCAGGGTTGGGTTCGATGGCTGGTTGGTGTGGGCGTGGCGTGGCGACGTCGCCGCCGACATCTGGTGGGCCAGCGAGGGGGAGGGGATGATCGCCAGAGTGGTGGCTCCGGTCGAGCGACCCGACCCTTGTGCCTACTCCGAATTCGACTTCATCCGATTCAACGTAGCCCCGCAGGCCACGGTGACCGCGTCGAGCGCAGTCGACGCCAACCCCGTTCAGTTCGTCACCGATGAGACGCCGCGTCACTGGAACGCCGCCGCCGCCGCACCGCAATGGGTCGAACTTGCGCTGGTAGCCCCGACCGACGTCACTGGGATCGTGCTCAGCGTCGCCCAGGACCCACCCGGACCGAGCATCCACGAGCTCTGGGTGCGACAGGACGGCGGTGAGCTCGTTTTGGTGCAGACGTTCGACGGGCCGACTACCGAGGGCGACGTTCTCACCTACAGCCCGACGGAGGCGCTGACCGGGGTCGACCTGGTGAGAGTTGTAACCACGAGCATCGGCGACCTCTGGCCCGCCTGGCACGAGATCGAGATCCTCACCGCGACACCGCAGGGCTGAGCCCCATGCCGCAGATCGGCCGTGAACCGGCCGAGACCTTCTGTGGCGGATACTCGGGCCCATTCCTCAATCGACGCCGACGGCACCCTCGGGAGGCGCCGCCCGCCGCGCCTGGACGACCAAGGACGACGGATCGGTGACGGTGGGGGCGTGACGACCAGTCATCCCTCGAGGTTGGTCACTGCGGTTGTAGCAAGAGCAGCAGTTCCCCGGCGATGGGAGCAGGCGGGGTGGTGCTTGCGCTGGTGTCGTCGACTCCCGGCACCACCACAGCGGGTCCAGGACTGTTCATGCGGCCCGGCCGGACAGGTGCCCGTGTCCACAGGAATCCACGGCTGTCTGGTGGAATCCGCAGAGAATGGCTCCCAACTTGGCACCCAGCGTGGGACCCAGCGTGGGACCCCCCCTTCGCACGCCCCGTGATCGCGTCCGGGTATCGTCGCCTTACAAGCAGGAGGGCCACGACGGGTCACATCGCCCACCCCGGCCGCGCACCGTTTCGTGTGGGCACGCTCCACCGTGGGTACACGGCCAAGACGATGCGCAGACTCGGTCAGCTTCTGATGGTCGTGCTCCTGGCGAGTTGTCAGGCCACTGGGGAGACAGCGATCTCCCAGGTTTCCACGACAACGACAGGCGCGCCTTCGAGAACCGCAGAATTGAGCACAAGCACTACTTCGGGGCTGGTCGACTCAGACCTCCCCCCGGTGACAGGTCCTGACCCCTCGTATCGAGTGGCTGCCTTCTACTACCCGTGGTACCGGAATGCGGACTTGGATGGCGTCTGGGAGCCATGGGGCAATGACGTCGACTTCGGGCCACCCGGCGACATCGCCAGCGATTTTTACCCCGTGCTTGGTCCATACAGCTCTGCCGCTCGCGCCGTGGTTGCCCAGCACTTCGCATGGCTGCGCCGGGCCCGTGTTGGGGTGATCATTTCCAGTTGGTGGGGACAGGGTGACTACACAGACCGGATCGTGCCGCTCCTCCTCGAGCAGGGCGAGCGTTACGGCATAAAGGTCGCATTCCATGTCGAGCCACGCGACGGGCGAACCGCAGACAGCGTTGTCGCCGACGTCCGCTACATCTACGAGGAATACGGTGACTCGCCAGCCTTCTTTCGCACCGACCTCCCGAGTCGACGGAGCGTTGGCGACTCGAAGGGCCTCTTCTTCCTCTGGGCGGCGGAGAGCTCCAACTTCCGAGAGGACCCCATCGAGCCGGGTTACTGGCTCGAGGCGATGGACAACATCCATGCGCTGCCGGACAGCGCCATCGTCATCGCCAACACATTGAACGGCGCCTGGGTGGATCTGAATCATTTCGATGGTCTGTACAACTACGCCACACAGGATCTAGAGGAGACACGCGGCTTCGGGTGGGGAGCCGGAATCCCTGACGGCGCCTGGTATGTACCTAGCGTCCTGCCGGGGTTCTCGGCAGTGCGGATTGGCTACCCGTCGGAGACGCAACTCGAACGACTCGATGGCGCCACCTACGACGATCAATGGGCGCATGCCCTCGGCGTCGGAATCAGGCCGGAGATGGTGACCATCACCTCGTTCAACGAATGGCTCGAGGGCTCCCAGATAGAGCCGGCGCGCCCGCAGGTCGACAATGGGAGCGGATACGAATATCTGAGCTATGGGAGCTTGGGCGAGGAGGGCTACCTGGATCGCACTGCCGAATGGGTGCAGCGTTTCTCCGACCAGACCTGGCCCGAGCCCAGTCGAGCACAAGTGAGGGTGTCCACCACCTCCGATTGGACACTCGTCCGGCTGCAATCCGGAGGACTCTGGATGAGACCTTCGATCTCGTCCGTGAGCGACGCCGCCACATACGCCGGATTTCGAGGCGACCACCTGGCACTCAATCAAACGCTCGCGGATGCGGAGGCGGGCCGTCGTGTCGAGATGATACTGGACATCTCGTTCGCCAGCCTGGACCCGGACAGTGAGCTCGAGTTCCAGATCGGCAGGGGCCACATCGGGGCAACCGAAGTCGAGATCTACCTGGTCAATGGGGATGGTCCAGTGAGTGTCGGGGCCTTCTCATGGGGCGGGATCAATCCTGGACCGGAGAACCTGGTGACGGTGCGATTGCCGTCGGCGACGCTCGTCGGGGATTGATCGGTCCTGACAAGACGCCGAGCGCTCGCAGGCCAAGGGTCGTCGGTCTCGACCCGGACACGACAGAAGCCCATGCGGCACAAGGGCTTTCGCAGCGCGCCCGGGGCGACTCGAACACCCAACCTCCTGATCCGTAGATCTCCAAGCTGTGTCCACGGGCGTCCAGGAATGTCCCCACGTCCTGATCCTGAACGGTTCCGATTCCATCGGTATCCACGACCGTCCAGGCCAGTCCACAGAGAATGGCTCCCAACTTGGCTCCCATAGGGAGAGGCCCTCTCGACCGCGTGACGATGCAAACCTTCGTCAGCGACTATTGCACGATGATCGCAGCACCGTCCAATGTGACGTTGATGGAATACCGAAGGGGTCCCACCACGCAAGAGTAGGTGGTCTGCTGGTGGGGCCAGAACATGTCGATTCCCACCGTTTCGACCATTTCGCGCCACGTTGGGACATTCCAACTATGGATCGGCGGCGGTTTCCTGCCAGCTGACGGCGGCGAGCGGTGATCTTCCGGCTGCGGCCACACTCCTCGGCTTCATCGAGGCACCGGAGGCCTCAGGGGCGCCTGCCCGGATATAGTGGTGGCCGGTCTCGACGGAGCGGAAACCGAGGAGCTGCGAGGAGCAGGCTTACGGCTGAGCGATGCCGACATTCTGGGTCACATATCAACTTTGGGCAGCTGAAACAGTGAATGGATTCGGTTAGGAGGTCGGCATGGAGCAGCTGAGGCTTGGTGATGGCTCGGAGGTCAGCTATCGGGTTGTTGGCGAGGGCTTTCCCATCATCGGAATGCCGGGTGGTCCCGGCGTGTCGGCGGGGTACCTCTATTCGTTTGCGGAGCCGCTGCTCGACCGGCTGACCTGGTATCTGATCGACCCTCCCGGTACGGGTGCCTCCACTCCGTCGAGTGACTACAGCATCGACGCCCATGCGGCGTTCTACCGGATTGTCATGTCCGCTCTCGGTCTGGACGAGGCCGTGGTCTTTGGCCACTCGTACAGCGGAACGGTGGCGACAACCTTTGCCGCGCAGTATCCCGAAACAACACTGGGTTGTCTGCTTGTAGCTCCCCCGGTCGTGGGAACCGACGTCGACGCCGCCGAAGGCGGGCATATCCGAGCTGATATGAACACCGCGATGGAACGTCACGCCGATGAGCCGTGGTACGAGGATGCCGTCCAGGCAGAGTTCAACCCCGACCCTTCTGATCCGGCTGGTTCATTCCGGCGTGGGCTGCCCCTTTACTTCTCCAACCCCACCGACGAGCTGCTCGAAAGCGCTATGGCGGCGTTGGGTCCAATCGAGATCAACATGGATCCAATGACGTGGTTCTACCAAAAGGAATGGCCGAGCCTCGACCTTCGCCCAGCCCTGATCAGTCTTGCCATGCCGATCCTGGCGATCGTGGGTGACCACGACTGGGCAGTCCCACCGATCCAGGCCCGGTTCTATGAGTCGGCCCCAGCCGGCCGGACGTTCGTCATTCCCGACTGCGGTCATTTCGTCCAGGTCGAAAAGCCGGGCGCCTATCGCGACGCTGTAATCGATTGGCTCGCCGAGACAGGACTGGACTAGGGCGCCAAGAAGCGATGCACACCAACCTCCTGATCAATAGATCTCCAAGCGGTGTCGGAGGGTGAGGGCGAACACATCCGTCCCATACATGGCTCAGCAATAGGGTTCCGGTCCACCAGAGTCCACACAGGACCGCCGCGGGCCACTCCGGATGGCTCCAACTCAACTTGAGCGCCATTAGCAGTACTCCGGGAAGGACGAAGACATCGCACATGAGATTTACGCCGATGACGCCGTCCTTGAGTTCCCTCAGGGACATGAGCGCTATGAGGGCGTCGAGAACTTCCGCGAGTGGCGCCGGCAGTATCCAGCCGAACTCGCCTTCAAGATTCGCCGGTTGAACCGATGGGGACATCTCGTGGTGGCCGAGAACATCATCAGCTACGACGGGGGACCACCCATGTACACGGTCAACCTCATCGAACTCAACTCAGACAACAAGATCCCCCACGAGCGCATCTTCATCATGGAAAGCTGGGAGGCTCCCGAGTGGCGAGCACCCTGGCGATCCGATACCCCCGCCGACTTTGACACCCGGGAATAGGCCCTGATCTCATGAGTGGCAATGGGATCATCCACCTGCTCCGATTCGGTCCAATTCGCCCGGTTGGGTGCGGAGGGACCCCCCAATATCCCCACTTCATGGGACGCCTACGGCGTGAGGTCAAGACGACCGATCAAACAAGCCAGGCGTCGCCTTCGGACTGGTAGCGGCGCCACCCACCGGTACGCCTAGTCCGCGGCCCTCCCATTTCCGCGGCCACGCGCGCCCCGGGAGGACCCGAAGCGATCCGCCCCACAATATTGCGACACCCTTCATGAGTGAGACGAGCGTTAGCGTGCACGGAGAGCCTCCTTCGGTCGTCAAAGGTGACGAGGTCTGCCGGATCCGTCGTCATCCCCGTGCTACGTCCGGACGAGAGCCCCCCGCATAGGCGGCAACAACGTCAGAAGGTCGATGATCGTGACTCCTGCGAATACCCGTGAGCTAAGACTTCGTTTCGCCTGCAACGCCGTGATTCTGATTCAGAATGGCTCCCGCGGATCGCTCCCATGACAGGGCGGTGGCCAAGGTCCGGCAGCCTCATGCGTAACGAAACTGCTTCTACCAGGGGTTTTACCTTGCGCGCCCGGGGCGACTCGAACACCCAACCTCCTGATCCGTAGTCAGACGCTCTATCCAATTGAGCTACGGGCGCGGGAATCGTCAAGTATCGCAGGGGTTTCCGGCGATGACCAGCCGATACAGAGCATGCTAGGCCATATCAGACGCTCTACCTGAATGGGATTGCGGATCGCTGAATTGTCAGGTGGCAAGGGGCTATTCAGCCACCGGGCAATCGTCGGCATGCTCGCATAGCGCCGATACAGCGTCTGATTCCAGTCTGGGCTGCTGCTGAAGGTACGGAGGCGATCGGTGAGACAGTTGGGCAAGGCGCGGCCGGGTTCGTCGAAGGTCCGCTCTGGTCAAAAGCCGTGACTGGCTCGCGTTCTTGCGTCCGGGCGGTCGGGTCGCATCTCTCGCGCGACCGACGCGCGATTGGGGGTTGCGCGGAAGGATGAGCGACGGCCATTCCTTGAAGAAGCGGTGGCATCTGACGGGAGAACTGACCGCCTCCCGAAGATATCTGCGCCGCCGTGATCCGATCGAGACATTCGCGTCGACAATACGGGTGTGAATCAGCGTGACCTCGAGGCGTCTTCTGATGAGGAGTTGCTTGTGTTGATCGCCGATCGGAGCGGGGAAGCGTTGCGTGAGCTTTACGAACGTCATGTCGGGTGGTTGGTGCTCAGGTTGATGCGACGGTGTTCGGATCGAGAGGTGGTCGACGAGGTGGTGCAGGACACGTTCATGGGGGTGTGGCGAAACGCAGCCGGGTTTAGGGGTGAGGGGTCGGTGGCCGCATGGATCTGGGGCATCGGAATCCGTCGTCTGGTGGAGCGCTTCCGACGACGACCCGTTCCGAAATGGGGATGGGACACGTCCGGCGCGCAGCGGTCCGCGGAGGAGTTGGTCCTTCTTGGTGTCGAGCATGGAGATCTGGCGGCGGCGATGGACGGCTTGGCGCCGGAATTGCGGGCGGTGCTCCGGGCAACCGTTCTGGATGGACTGACCACGAGGGAGGCGGCCGTCCTGTTGGGGATACCGCAGGGGACGGTGAAGTCGCGCATGAGACGGGCACGTCGGGAGCTCAGGGAGGTCTTGGCATGACTTGGCATGTCAGTCAGGAGATGATGGCGAGCTATCGGGACAGCGCGTCGAGTGACGCTGCATCTCATTCCCTCGAGCTACATCTTGTTGAGTGTGAACCCTGCCGTCGGATCGCCGCCGGGGCTGTCGAATCAGACCGTCGGGATCGAATCTGGGCCCGGATCAGCGAGACGGT
>DASWKK010000164.1:0-2500 GCA_036396655.1 Acidimicrobiia bacterium | reverse complement strand
GAGGTAATGATGAGACTCACCTGGCTGGCTGACGAGTTCCGGAGTGCCGGGCTACGTGTCGTCGAGGAGCCCGACTGGGAGGCCCGGGGTAGGGAATGGCGCGATGGCCGGCCGGTCGGGGGGGTCCAGCACCACACGGCGGAACCCGTACCGCGCAACGTGCGCAGCCTCTACTTGCCCAAGCTCATCAAATGCAACTTCAATGTGAAGCCCGACGGCACCGTCCATGTGATCTGCGCCGGCTCGTGCAATTACTCGACCGGCCCAGGCTCCAAGACGGTGCTCAAGGAAACCCAAGAGAACATCGCGCCCTCCAACAACGCCAAGGCCCGCAAGCTCAAGGACGGCATGGATGGCAACCCGTTCTACATCAACAACGAGACCGACCACCTCGGCGATGGGCGCGAGATCCCCGATGTTCAGTACGACGCCGTCCTGGCCTGTTGGGTCGTGATCTTCAAGAAAATGGGGTGGTCGGCCAACCGGCTCATCGCCCACGGCGAATGGACGAGAAGGAAACCCGATCCACACTGGAACGACAAGGACCTCCATCAGAATCTCGAAGATCTTCGAACCGACCTGGCGGCCGCCCTCGGCGGAGCACCGCCGGCACGGCTCTCGATGATGGCGGTCCAACCCAAGAGAGAGGAGGAAGAAGACGCCATGCTCCCATTACGTTTTGGAGATGGTTTCAGCGAGCCGACAGGCAAGGGCCGGACCGCCAAGCGCGAGGACGTCAAGGTCCTGCAGGCGATGCTCGGGATGTCAAATGACGACATCGACGGGCGGTACGGCACCGAGACCAAGCGGAAGGTGGCCGAGATCTGTGGCGGCGACGGGGAGATCGTCGACGGGGCCTGCTTCATCACGCTCCAGGAGAACTACATGATGTCGTTCCTCAAGGTCGGTGGAAACGGGCTGACCGAAGACGAGGCCGACGACCTTTATGCCGCCAAGGGCCACGAACACTGACCTCAGTCGGGCGTCGGGTCACGATCGGGTCGATGGGCCGGCTCACCTCCGTCTTGGACATGGCTGAGCGGATCAGGTGACTGCGACCCGGGGCTGGGAGGCGGGTCAGAGGTGAAGCGCAAGCAGGGCGACCGCCAACAGCGTCATCGCCCACCCCAGCAGTTTGAGTGGTCGCTCCCAGGTGTCGAGCAACCGGCCCTGGCTCCAGTGCTCGCGGTGTGTACCGAGGTCGAATGAGGCCCCCGCCTCGTCGGTGCGGCGCCGTACGAAACGCGCCGGTGTGCTGAGGAAGCGCTGGGTCATGCTGATGAGAGTGGCGACCGCAGCCAGAACCACCGCCGGCGCCGACAGTCTCTGGGTCTGCGCCCAATAACCCACGAGTACCGGGAATCCGCCCCAGGAGAGTCCGAACCCCAGGTCGGTGTGCAGCCACCCGGGGACCTCGAGGGCATACCCGATGGCGAGCAGCACGCCTGCTGTCCCCCACCCCGCCACCCATGGCGAGATCACCAACGCACCTGCCACCGCCAGGGCGGCGGCTGCCGACATCCCGCCCACTGCCAGGGCGAGCAGGGCGCCTCGGCTCAATGTGGTTCCGAGTGGACGGTCGTGGAACTCGTCCAAGGCATGGGCACCGACCCCCATCCCGAACAGGAAGGCGAGCACCGTCCCCCCCAGATGGATCCAGTCGAGCTGAGTAGCGATCGCCGCGCCCATCGCGACATAGCTGAGATGCCACATCGTGTAGGGCGGATGGAGCAGGGCGAGCAAGTCCCGGCCCGGGCTTCCGGTGCGGGCGTAATAGGCCGGTTGGTTCACGGCTTACGAGCCCACATCACCAACCCGCCACCAAGTGAAGGTCGCCCGACGGTGACGTCGACCAGTCCCCCCTCCTCCCAACGGAGGCTGAGATCGGGATGATCCTCATGGAACGACTCGATGGATGGACCGAGGAACCGGCCGACCTGATACCACCCAGACCCGATCACAGCTCCGGTCATCGGGAGTACCGCCCGCGTGTACAGACGCCATAGGAACCCGACCATCCCCCGGGGCCGCCCGAACTCCACCATGCCGACCAGCCCGCCCGGTCGCAACACCCGGCTCATCTCTCGCAAGGTGGCGACCGGGTCTTCGACATATCGCAGGAGATACCCGAAGGTGACCGCGTCGAAGGTCTCTTCCGGGAAGGGGAGATGATCGGCGACCGCTCTCACTCGATGTCGTCCGGGGTGGTGAGCGAGCATCTCGTGGCTGAGGTCGATCGCCACCACCCGGTACCGGTGTGCTTCGAGCAACCGGCTGATCGAGCCGGTTCCGGCGGCGACATCGAGGACCAGGCTGCCGGGGGCGAGTCGTATCCCACCAACCATGAGCCGTCGCCAACGCCCATCCTGGCCCAAGCTCAAGATGCCGGCCCAACGCTGATAGTCCCCGGCTATGTCCCGAAACAGCCGCGCTGCGGTCGCCTCGGGTTCCTCTTTGGAACGAACAGGTTCGATGAGGACATTCTGGTCGGGTCACAGCG
>DASWKK010000163.1:0-1723 GCA_036396655.1 Acidimicrobiia bacterium | reverse complement strand
GGTTGACGTCGTGATGTCGTCGACGGCATGGAGTGATTTCGCGGTGCCCGGCGCTCCGTACTTCGCGGTGATCGACCCCGGGAGCGGGAACCTGGTCGGCGAGGGCTCTGCCATGACCTACGAGGCCTTGGAGGAGTTCCTCGCGGACTCGAGCAATGATCGGAACTGGGACCGACAGATGTCGACGGGCGCCACCATCGACGACGAGGAGAGCCGGATCGACTCCGATCTGCGACGGGCCGGCATCACACCGGGCGACCCGCGCCTCTATCCGTCCAAAGGTGAGGTCTCGGAAGGGGACACGGAGTGACCGGGCTCGCGCTGATGGCCCTCTCGGTGATTGTTGGCTATCGCTCCAGTTGGTCCCCGTGAGGAGAGTCGATGCTTTCGAGCATCACCCCGCTGGGTCAGCGGGGACGGGGAATGTCATGGAAGAGGACCGTCGTGGCGTTCTGGTTTGCCGCGATTTTTTCAGGCTTTGCCGTCTTCGCCGCGGCTGGATTGATTGGCGTGTTCCTGAGATTCGATTCGGTTGCCCCATGGGGTGTGATTGTGGTGATCGTGGTGGCTGCGATCCTCGATCTGGTTGGCGCCAAGCCACCGGGCCCACGCCGTCAGGTCGACGAGGACTGGCTGGGCAGATATCGCGACTGGGTGCTGGGCTTGGGATACGGTGCCCAGCTCGGTGCCGGGTTCGTGACGATCATCCCCAGCTACGGGACCTGGGCAATTCTGATCGTCGCGGTCATCTCCGGGTTCCCGCTCGCCGGCCTGTTGGGTGCCGCCTTCGGCGTCGGGCGCAGCCTCCTCCTCCTGACCGCCCGCAACGTCACCTCTCAGTCCGGTCTGGTTGAGCGCATGCAGCGGTTCGCCGGTTTCGAGCCACGTGCTCGATGGGTTGCTTTCAGCGGATACGCGGTGGCCCTGTTGGGATTGGGCGCCCATGTCATATGAGAGATGGCTTCCGTCTGACGACCTGGATCGTCTCCCCGTCGAGCGGGACGGGGTTCGTCTCCGTGCCCCCAAGGGATGGGAAGCCCGCATCCGACGCGAGGTCGCCAAAGGTGGAGACAACTCCTTCACGGTCTTGCACGCCGCCACGGTGCTTCTGCCCGCGGATCGAGCGGACTATGGCGGTGGCGTCGTCGAGACCCTGCTCTCGAGTGATGTCTTCCTCGCTCTCATCGAGTTCGGGCCCGACGAGGCAGGGTCGGCCCTCTTCCCGGATGTCGAGGCGCTGCCCACACTCGTGGTCGGCATGTTTCATCGCCACCAGCTGCAGAGGCGACTCAGAGGCCAGGCCGGGGTACAGCATTTCTTCACACTGGGGGGAAGGGCATTCTGCCTGTATGTCGTCTTGGGGTCGATGGCCAACGCCGGCGCGCTGGTGGCCATGGCCAACGAGACACTCGAGGGCTTGTCGATCCAGCCGAGATGAGAATGGTCTGTCGGTTCCTCTCCGTGGTGCTTCTGGTGACGGCATGGGCACTGCCGGCCGGAGCGGACGTCGACGCGACCCTCGTCTACCTGCTGCCAGACAGCCAGAACCGCTACCGACCGGTGCTCGACGACAACGGGTCGGTCACCGTCCTGGCCGACATCGACTCGATCACGCCTCCGTCTGTCGCCCCCAACGGTCAGAAGGTGGCGTTCGCAGGATCGGTGGGCGACGAGTCGCTGGGCCGCTACGCCATCTTCCTGGTGAACTCGAACGGCACTGGCC
>DASWKK010000162.1:0-4203 GCA_036396655.1 Acidimicrobiia bacterium | reverse complement strand
CCAGTCCTCCGCCGGCACGTTCTCGATCATCGCTCCTCGCTCAGTGGTTAGCGTCTCAGATTCAAGCCGATGGCCGCGATGACCGGGAATACACTGCCGCGCCGTTGGCACGGTCGAGTGGAGGTCAGAAATCAACATCGCAGTCCTGGCCTCGGGATCCGGAACCAACCTGCAAGCTCTGGTCGACGCTCCTGACCTCGGAGCCGAGATCTCCGTGGTGATCTCGGACCGGCCCCAAGCGACAGCCTTGGGCCGCGCTCGGGGCGCTGGGATACCGACCAGGGTGGTCGGCTGGGAAAATTTTGACACCAGGGCGGACTTCTCGGCGGCGATCGGTCGTGAGCTCGACATAGCCGGTGCAGAGGGCGTGGTGCTGGCCGGCTTCATGCGAGTGCTCGCTCCCGAATTGGTCGGCCGTCTTCAGAACCGGATCCTCAATATTCACCCCTCGCTGCTTCCGGCCTTCCCGGGCTCGAACGCGGTTGCCCAGGCTCTTCAGCACGGGGCCAAGGTGACCGGGGTTACCGTCCATTTCGTGGACGAGCATGTGGATCACGGTCCGATCATCGCCCAAAGGGCGGTTCCGATCCTTCCCGACGACGATCTGGAGAGCCTGCATGCCCGGATCCAGATCGAAGAGCACGATCTCTACCCAAAGGTGGTCAGAGCTTTCGCCCGAGGCGAGATCATGGTCGAGGGGCGAACCGTGAGGTGGGCTTGAGCCAGGTACCGGTGAAGCGGGCACTCATCAGTGTCTATGACAAGACCGGTGTGGTCTCGTTCGCCGAGCGGCTGGTCGCCGCTGGTGTCGAGATCGTGTCGTCTGGAGGAACAGCTGTTGCCTTGACCGTCGCCGGGATACCGGTCACCACGGTGTCGGAGGTGACGGGCTCGCCCGAGATACTCGGCGGTCGGGTCAAGACCCTCCACCCCAAGATCCATGGGGCAATCCTGGCTCGACCTGACAACGACCAGGATCTGATCGACCTGGCCGCCAATGGCATCGTTCCGATCCAACTGGTTGTGGTCAGCTTGTACCCGTTTCGCGAGACGGCGAACGCCCCCGGCGCGTCCGAGGAGGAGATCATCGAGCAGATCGATGTCGGGGGGCCGACCATGGTCCGGGCAGCCGCCAAGAATCATGCTCACGTCGGGGTGGTGACTTCCGCCGATCAATACGAAACGGTGGCCAAGTCGGTCGAATCCGGTGGCCTCGAGGAGGAGCTGCGTAGGTCCCTCGCCGTCGAGGCTTTCTTCCACACCGCCTCATACGACGCCGCCATCGTCGGCTGGATGGGGGACGATCTGGTGATCCCGCTGCGGCGAGTGTCCGAGTTGCGTTACGGGGAGAATCCGCACCAGCCGGCTTCGATATTCGCCGAGGATGGTGCGTCCCCATGGTGGCTCGAGGCGATCCAGGTCCAGGGGAAGGAGATGTCGTTCAACAACTATGCCGATTGCGAGGCTGCGTGGCGACTGGCCAATGAGTATCCGGGTTGCGTGGCCATCGTGAAACACACCAATGCCTGTGGCGCCGCCCACGGGCCGACGGTCGCCGAGACCTTCGAACGGGCGTGGGCCTGTGATCCGATGTCAGCTTTTGGAGGGGTCGTCGCGATCAACGGCATGCTGGACGAGGCGACGGCCGAGTCCATCGCCGACAAATTCGTCGAGGTCGTGGTGTGCTCGGCGATCTCGGGACGGGCAGGGGCGATCCTGGCCACCAGGACCAACCTGCGGGTTCTCGAAGCCTCGCCTCCTCGGTCTCTCGACCTCGATCTGCGTCGGGTCGAACAGGGCGTTCTGTTGCAGGGGAGAGACTCCGCCGAGGGGGAGTCATGGGAAGTGGTGTCCGAGCGCCAACCATCCGAGCAGGAGATGAAGGACCTCGACTTCGCCTGGAAGGTGGCAATGCACACCAAGTCCAATGCCATTGTCATAGCCAAGAACGGCGCCGCGGTTGGGGTGGGGGCAGGCGATCAGTCCAGGGTTGGGGCGGCGGAGAGGGCCGTGGCTCGGGCGGGCGAGAGGTCGATAGGCGCCGTCTCCGCCTCTGATGCGTTCTTCCCGTTTCGAGACGGTCTCGATGTGCTGACGAAGGCGGGAGTCACCGCAGTGGTCGAGCCGGGCGGATCCCGTAATGACCAGGAGCTGATCGATGCGGCCAACGAACACGAAATCGCCCTGGTCTTCACGGGTCGGCGGCACTTCAAGCACTGATGACCGCGCAGATCCTCGACGGGAAAAGGTCAGCCGAGAAAGTCAAGGCGGAGGTATCAACCGCAGTGTCCTCGCTGGGATACGTGCCGGGTCTGGCCACGGTGTTGGTCGGCGATGACCCGGCGTCGCATGCCTATGTCCGGGGAAAGCGAAGGGACGCCGAGGAGGTCGGCATCGTCTCGATGCACCACGAGCTTCCGGCCGACGTGTCGCAGGAAGAGTTGGGGGAGTTGATCGGGGGCCTCAATGAGGACGATGCCGTCGATGGGATCCTGGTTCAGCTACCGCTACCGGGTGGGCTCGATTCCGAGACGGTCGTCACGGCGATCGACCCGGGCAAAGATGTCGACGGCCTCCACCCGCACAATCTCGGTTTGCTCGTGCTCGACAGGCCGGGTTTGAGGCCCTGCACCCCGAGCGGGATCATGAGGATCCTCGACGATCACGGGGTGGATGTGGCCGGCAAGACCGCAGTGATCATCGGGAGATCCTTTCTGGTGGGGCGACCGCTGGCACTGATGCTGGCCAGCAAAGGCGTCGACGCGACGGTCACTTTGGCCCACTCAAGAACGGCCGAGCTTGCCGCGGTCGCACGTCGGGCCGACCTCTTGGTGGCTGCCGCCGGTGTCCCCGGCCTGGTGACAGCGGACTTCGTGAGCCCGGGTGCGACCGTCGTCGATGTCGGGATCAGTCGCACCGATCAGGGTTTGGTCGGTGACGTGGACTTCGAGGCAGTTCGGGATGTCGCTGGTTGGTTGACCCCCGTTCCTGGTGGGGTCGGTCCGATGACGAGAGCGATGCTTCTCGTCAATACCCTGAGTGCAGCCCGAGCCCGGCGTGGATGAACGTGCGGCGGGAGATGTTGGTATAAGTTTGGCACCCGGCTTGAGTGGGTAGGCCCAGCGACCGATAACACTGAAAGTGCCACGGTCCCGGACTTCGGTCAGCGACAGCGCGGCATCTCCCAACTTTATGAAAGCTCCTTCCCGCATTCTCTCGCTGCTGGCGGCCTCGCTGGCACTCTCACTGCTTCCTGTCCTGCCTCAGCAAACCGCTCAGGCGGCGGCCGATCCCTGGCTCGACGAAGACTTCGAGGGTGGCGCTGGCGTCGGTTCGGGCTGGAGCGTCAATCCGACTTCCGACGGTCATCAGGGCAAAGGAATCTACTCCAGCATCCCGACCGGCCAGCACTGGGGCTCTACCGGTCACTGGAACACCAGTTCCGCTGTCGGGTCCGACCCCGATGAGATGTGGATGCGGTACTGGCTCAAGTTTCCCACCGGATTCCGGGTGGACTCCCCCTACCGGGGCAAGCTTCCCGGGTTTGCCGGCCTTTACTCCGGCAACTGCCGTGGCGGCCGTCCCTCGACGTCGGGTTCACCGTGTTGGTCGGCTCGCATGTCGTTCTCACCCATCTACACCGGGGACGGGCTGCCAACTATTCCCTACGACCCGGCCAAGGTGACTCGCGTCGCCTGGTATGCCTATCTCCTCAGCTCGAGCGGAGCCGGTCAGGACGGCGCCATCCTCAACTGGGACCCCAATCTCTCCACCCTCCAGCATGGAAAGTGGTACTGCATCGAGGGCCGGGTGAAGGTGAATGCCCTCGGCCAGCGGAACGGGATCCTGGAAGGTTATGTCGACGGGAAGCAAGCTTTCAACGCGACAAACCTCACCTTCCGCAGATCCAACGAGTCACAGCTCAGGGTCAAATCGCTCTGGTTCGACGTCTACTACGGAGGATCCGGGACCTCGCCCAAGAACAACACGATCTTCTTCGACTCCTTGGCGGCGGGCCCCGAGAGGATCGGTTGCAACGATCAGCCAGGGTCCTCGGGCACCTTCTGGGACGATGACGGATCGGTGTTCGAGAATGCGATCGAGCAGATCGCCGCCTCGGGGATCACGGTCGGCTGCAATCCTCCGGTCAACGATCGGTTCTGTCCCGACGACTCGGTGACCCGCGGCCAGATGGCGGCGTTC
>DASWKK010000161.1:0-17535 GCA_036396655.1 Acidimicrobiia bacterium | reverse complement strand
TTCTGGGACGATGACGGATCGGTGTTCGAGAATGCGATCGAGCAGATCGCCGCCTCGGGGATCACGGTCGGCTGCAATCCTCCGGTCAACGATCGGTTCTGTCCCGACGACTCGGTGACCCGCGGCCAGATGGCGGCGTTCCTGAAGCGGGCACTCGGCGATCGGTTCCAGGTGACCGTTCCGGCACCGCCGCCCTCGCCTCCCGACTTCTTCGGAGGGCGCTCACACTTGGATTACAAGACAGCCTTGTCCATTTACGCGAGCGGTGGGGCACCTTTCGACACCCATGGGGTCAGCTATTGGGTCGATGACACGACCGGCGACCGCGACTGGCTGGCGACAGGCGGCAACAACACCGGGAATCCCAACGAGTGGGTGCCGATTCAACTAGGCAACATATGGGACGCCGGGGCCACCCCGTACATCCGAATCGTGGCGCATGACATCAGGGGCCTTGCCGCAGGGACTCACAACAAACGGCTCAATAACATGCTGGCGACGTTCAAGAAGTTCACCGACCTGGGCGGCGGCCGTCGGGTGATCCTCGACATCCTCCCCGATGCGAATGTGAAGAGCTCGCCCTACGGCGACGACCCGGATCGATTCAAGACGGCGTTCCGGGACATTGCCGCCAAGGCGCGAGCGGCGCTCGGCGGCAACGTGCGCATCGCTTTCACCGCCTCACAGGCGATGACCTCCGATCGTTTCTCTCCCGGGCAATGGGGCACGGGTGGGCACCGTCTCTACTGGCCGGGCGCCAGTCATGTCGACCTGGCAGGCATCAACGGATACGCCACCTCTGGTGGGTCGAATCCCAGCTTTTTCGAGACCGCCATCGGTGAGATGTCGAATGCGGCCGGGCCGGGAATCCCGATCATCATCGCCGCCGGGGGGGCCCATAGCGCTCCCAACGAGGCGGCGCAGATCGCATACGTGCAGGCTCTGGTCGACCTGGCCGGATCCCATGGCCAGGTCGTTGGCGTGCAATGGGACGACCTTCTGAAGGGAAACCTGGACCTACGGGTCAGCAGCAGCTCCGGTCTTCAAGCTGGATTCTCCACGGCTTCTCAAGGAGCTCGTGACGGCGGGGTGGATTGGCTCTTCTCGGCGGACGTGGCCTCATGGTCGACGGCTCGTAACGCGGCCAACCCCTTCGACGACTCGACTGCTTCGGTGTTCGCCGATTCGATTCGTTGGCTCAGCGCCACCGGCATAACCGAGGGCTGCGCCCCTCGCCGATTCTGTCCTGACGACCGGGTCACTCGTGGTCAGATGGCGGCCTTCTTGGGGCGGGCTCTCAAGCTCCAGTCCCCACCGAGCCCGATCCTCTTCACCGACGCCAGGGGCCACCTGTTCGAGGGGGCCATCTCCCGTCTTGCCTATGCCGGAATCACCGTCGGGTGCAACCCCCCGACCAACAACAGATTCTGTCCCAACAGCTTCGTGACCCGTGGTCAGATGGCCGCCTTCCTGGTGAGGGCCGGTCTCACCGACTGAGGGCTGCCCGGGTCGCCGAACGGGGAACCTATACCGGCCCGCCTCAGCCGGTGAGGACGTTCACCTCGGTGTCGACTACACATCCCGGGATCGTGATCGTGAAGCAGGCCCCGCCCAATTCCTTCGACCGATGGTATTCGGCCGTTCCCCCATGGGCATCCGCGACAGCTTGAACGATGGCAAGACCGATGCCCATGCCGGGGTTCACGGCGTTCAGACGGTGCGCCCCACGCTCAAATCGTTCCCACACCATGGTCTGATACCGGGTGGGAACTCCATCCCCGTTGTCGTGGACCTCGAACACCAGGTCACGCCCATTTACTCGTCCGCTCAGTAGCACCCTGTCATTGCCGTAGCGCACCGCGTTTTGAAGCAAGTTGGCCAGGCCCTGGCGGAGTCGGTCGGCGTCGACCATGACCATGGCGTCTTCCTCGAAGACCTCTTCGATCCGGGCCTTACCCGGATCCAAACCGCGTAGAGCGCCGGTGATGATCGAAGACACCGACCTCTCACTGATCTCGAGGGAAAGGCCCTGGTGACTCCTCCTGGCCAGCATCACCAGGTCGGTTACCAGCCGGGCCATGTGCTTGGCCTGCCGAGATGCCTCCGACACCATTTCTTTACGCGCTTCTGCAGGGAACTCATCCCCGCTCTCGTCCAGGAGGCTGAGATAGCCGACCATCGCGGTGAGGGGCGTTCGCAGTTCGTGACTCACCGAGGCGACGAGCTCGGAGCGTTGATTCTCCACTCGAATCCGATTGCGATGGATCATCAGCATTTGACGCAGGAACACGACGCCACCGATGATGATCAGGGCATCGAGCATCAACACGCTGTCGCTGTCCGGGTTCACCGAGTGGTAGCGAACCACGTGTGTTCCAAGCAATACCCCGGCCAGCAGATAGGGCGTTATAAGAGCAAGAATCGGGGCGTCCCTCTCCGGAAACTCACGCTTCGTCGGTGTGCGATCGACGAGGGCCGCCGCGGTCAGGTAGCAGGCGGTGGCCAGAAGGAAGAACCCGTACAGCGGCTCGGCTTCGGCGAAGGAACGGCCGACACCGCGGTAGAGGAAGGTGAAATCTGCCGCCACCTGGAATGAGATCCCGATCGCCAGGAAGAGGAGTCTCGAATCCCAGTGGAAGTGACTGCGTCGAATCACCAGGATCATCAGACCGATGACCGCGGCGATGTCAAGGACCGGATAGGTGCTGGCCACCACCCTCTCCCACGGTAACGCCGCGGCGAAGCTGGTGACGAGATCGCTGTAGAAGGCCGTCCAGACGAGGGCGGTGAGAGCGATGGCGCCGACCAGGGCGTCGAGGATGGTGAGGACCCAATCCCGACCCCCCCTGTCGCTTCGGGCCAGCCGGTAGAACATGACCAACAGCATGCTGTACCCGGCGAGGAAGAACAGGTCGAGGGGGCCGAACGCCGGTACCGGGTAGCCGAGCTCGGTCAAGATGCCGACCGCTAGGACCCCGGAAGCGACCAGGAACAGCCCGAAAGCCAGAAAACGCCAGGCGACCCGTTCCCTTTGATCGAGGCCACGGGAGCGTCGCAGGGTGAGGATCGCGGCCGCCAGGAGGCCCACGACCATTCCGACGAAACCAACGGTCTCCCCGCTTTCCGGTCTGACCCAAGCGAATACTGCAGCCACGAGGAGGGCGAGGATCATGGGACCGGGGATGGCCCAGCGGCGCAGAGAGGGCAAAGTATGGCCAGGGGCATCCATGCCTTTAGTTTCGGCACGAATTACCCCGGAATTGAGTCTGGTACGCAGATAACCGGGAGTCAGGAAGCCGACGGTTTTCCTGGAACCGGCAGCTCGGCGGTTAGATCGATCTCGATCTCGGTTCTCGTCACCAGGGCCTGCTCGCTGAGACAAGTCAGCATGTCCTCGATCTGGCGCAGCGAGTTGTGAAGGGTGATCGTGAACCTGAGACCGGCATGACCGTGGGGGACAACGGGGAATGCGGATCCGTTCAGGTAGAAGCCGGCGTCCCTCATTCCGACGAACACTTCCGCCATCGCTTCGAAGCTTCCCACATCGAGGTACCAGATCGGTGTTGGGCTGAGATCGGCGAGCGGGATCCCCAATTCGACGGCGAGTCGGTTGACAGAGTCGATCCGACTCTTGAACTCGGCTTGACGCTCGGCCAACTCGTCGGATAGATGGATTTTCGCAGAGGCCACTGCAGCGCCCAATACGGCCGGTGGGATCGGCCCCCCGAAGGTGAGCGGGGGTCCGACCAGCTCGACAAGGTCGGCCACCTCGGAGTCGGGCAGTGCGATGACACCTCCCGTAGCCCCGAATGCCTTGGCGAGACCGGCCACCATCACCAGACGTTCGTGCCATGGCGTTCGTGCCAGATAAGCGCCACGCCCGTGCTCGCCATCCCAGCCGAAACCGTGGGCGTCATCGCAATAGACGTAGAGCTCGGGGTGACGATTGAGGAGGTCAGTCACTCCAGCGGCGGGGGCCAGGTCGCCATTCATCGAATAGACACCATCGATCAGCAGCCAGACCCGTCCCGACCCGGTGTACTCGGAGATCGACATCTCAACGGCGTCGAGGTCGTTATGGGGCACCTTCTTCACCGGGATTCCGTTGGCTTGCAGAAGCTGGGTGGCGGTCTGGACCGAGGCGTGAGCAACCGAGTCGACCAGTACCTGATCCCCGGATCGCACCAGGACCGGGAGGGCGGCGAGATGGGCCAGGCTCGTCGTCGGGGCCAGCACCACATTGGCCCCGAAGATCATCTCCATGAGCTCCTCGAGCTCTCGGTACAGCGGTAGGGCGGTATACGCGATCGATGACGAGTACGAAGTGCCGTACTTGTCGATGGCGCGGTGGGCGGCTGCCTTGAGCCGTTCGTCGTCACCCAGGCCGAGATAGGAGCACAGCCCGAAGTTGGCCAATCGCTTTCCGTCCAGCACGATGGAATCGCCGCTGAACAGGTCGTCTTCGATCAATTGGCGTGAAATGCCGAGGTCGCGCGCTCGGGCGGCATGTTGCTGGAAGAGGCGCATCATTCGATCACCTCGCGTTGGACTAAGGGCTTTTTCCACGACTTCTCCGAATTCCCTGGCGTTCCTGACCATAGACAACGAAGTTCGGGGTTTTAGTGAACGGTCCGATTCACGTCGGTTTCCTCTAGCCGGCCACTTTGGCGGCCCAAGGCTGAACATCCGGGCAACCAGGCGGCCTGGAGAGTCGGTCCAATGGTCCCGGCTAATGTCAGTGCCTCCCCGAACGACTCCAGGAGTCCCCTGAAATGGCAACATCGATAACTGCCGGCACCGACGGACTGGTGGTGCCCAACGATCCGATCATCCCCTTCATCGAAGGCGACGGAATCGGGCCGGACATCTGGGCTGCCGCGGTTCGAGTGTTCGACGCCGCCGTCAAGAAGGCCTACGGCGATGCGAGAGCTGTCGCCTGGCAGGAGGTCTTGGCCGGTGAGAAGGCGCACAACCAGGTGGGGTCCTGGCTGCCACAAGAGACTGTCGACGCCTTCAGCAGCTATCTAGTCGGCATCAAGGGGCCTCTGACCACGCCGATTGGCGGCGGATTCCGCTCTCTCAACGTTGCGCTTCGTCTCGAGTTGGATCTCTACGCCTGTGTCCGCCCGGTGCGCTGGTTCGACGGCGTTCCCTCTCCGGTGAAAGACCCGGGAAAGGTCGACATGGTGATCTTCCGCGAGAACACCGAAGACGTCTATGCCGGTCTCGAGCTCGAGGCAAACACCGAAGACGTCATCAAACTGATCAGTTTCGTCAAGGATGAATACGGGTGGGAGATACGAGGTGATTCAGGAGTCGGCCTCAAGCCGATCTCGATCACCGGGTCCAAACGACTGATCCGGGCTGCGCTCAGGTATGCCATAGCCAACGGGCGCAAGTCGGTGACCCTGGTCCACAAGGGAAACATCATGAAGTTCACCGAGGGAGCATTCCGAAGCTGGGGCTACGAGCTGGTCAAGGAAGAGTTCTCCGACGTTGCCGTCTCCTGGGAGGACTGCGGTGGTGAGCCGGGCGAGAAGATCCTGGTTCAAGATGTCATCGCTGATGCCATGTTGCAGCAGGTCCTTACCAGGCCGGCCAACTATGACGTCATAGCGACCACCAACCTGAACGGTGATTACATCTCGGACGCCCTGGCCGCCCAAGTGGGTGGGATCGGGATTGCCCCCGGTGGCAACATCAATTACGACACCGGTGTCGCCGTCTTCGAGGCGACGCACGGCACGGCGCCAAAATACGCCGGTCAGGACAAGGTGAATCCGGGTTCGTTGATCCTCTCGGGCGAGATGATGTTCCGCTACCTGGGATGGTCGGAGGCAGCCGACCTCGTCATCACGGGGCTCGAGGGAGCGATCAAGGCCAGGACGGTGACCTACGACTTCGCCCGGCTCACAGACGACGCCACCGAGGTCAAGACCTCCGAGTTCGGCGACGCCATCATCGGACATATGTGAGTTGAGCCCCGAGGCCGGGGGGTCCCGAGATCGACCCGCCCCGCCATCCTCACCGGATCGGTGACCCCGGGCCAGCCGTACACTCATTGTCAGCAGCCCCGGGAGCCCATGACGACATTGCAGACGACCCGTGCCTCTGATGTTCTGCCAGAGGCAGAAGTCACGGCGCTGCAGCCCCTCGTGGACGACATCAATCGGCTGAAGCTCGAACGCAACGCGATCGTCGCCGCCCACAATTACATGACCCCAGACATCTATCACCTGGTGGCGGATATCACCGGCGACTCATTGGCATTGGCACAGTCGGCATTGGACACCGAGGCCGAAGTAATCGTCCTCGCCGGGGTGCACTTCATGGCGGAAACCGCCAAGATCATCAATCCGGATAAGACAGTCCTCATCCCCGACCTCAGAGCCGGGTGCTCGCTGGCCGACGGGATCACGGGAGCCGATGTCCGCCGGCTCAAGGAGCAGTACCCAGGGGTTCCCGTTGTCACCTACGTGAACACCTCGGCTGAGGTGAAAGCGGAGTCAGACGTCACCTGCACCTCGAGCAACGCAGTAGCGGTCGTCGAGTCGCTTGGAGCGGAGCGAGTGATTTTCACCCCGGATCAGTATCTGGGTCGTTGGGTGGCGACCCAGACCGATGTTGACATCATCCTTTGGGAAGGCTCATGCATGGTCCACGAACGGTTCACCGGCGCCGAGATCGCCGACTACCGCAGGGATATGGGCCCAATCAGGGTCATCGCCCACCCCGAGTGCCCTCCGGACGTGCTCGCCGAGGCCGACTATGTCGGATCCACCCACGGGATGATCAACTGGGTAACCACGAATCAGCCAAATCGGGTGATGATGATCACCGAGTGCTCGATGGCCGACAACGTTGCTTCTTCGACGCCTGACACCGAGTACGTCCGGCCGTGCAACTTGTGCCCCCACATGAAGCGAATCACCCTCGAGAACATACGTACCTCTCTTGCCACCATGACCCACAGGGTCGAGGTCGCGCCGGAAATCGCCGAACCGGCCCGGAAAGCCGTGTTCCGCATGCTCGACGTCGGGCGTCAGGACTAGTGGCCCGTCGCAGAAATAGTGGCGGTGTCTCTCCGGCCCTCGACTCCCCTGGCTGCGTCCAAAGTGCTCGCCGCAGCTTCCGGCTGCGACTGCGCTTTTCTCGTGGCCAGATGACGCCGATGACTCGGAGACACCCTCGCCCTATTTCACCGACGGACCCCTAGATGGCGGACATCACCAGATTGGACGCCCCGCTCGTGGTGGGGGCGGGGGTAGCCGGGCTGACCGTCGCGTTGGGATTGCCGCGCGCCTACGTGGTCAGCACACCCGACATGGGCTCCACCTGGTGGGCGCAAGGGGGGATAGCCGTAGCGCTCTCCGGCGACGACTCACCGGGTCGGCATGCCGACGACACCCTGAGCGTCGGTGGTGGTCTCGGAGTGAGGCAGATGGTCGACCTGCTCACCAGCGAAGGTCCCGCAGCTGTCGAGAACCTCATCGCACTCGGCGCCGAGTTCGACCGTGATGAATCGGGTCAACTCCTGCTGGGCCGCGAGGGGGGGCATCAGATCAGACGGGTGATCCATGCCGACGGCGATGCCACCGGGGCCGAGGTGATGCGGGCGTTGACCGCGGCGGTCGACGCTACAGACCGGATCGTGACGATCCAGGGTCGTGTGGTTGACCTGGTCACCATCGACAACCGGGTAGCGGGCGTGGTCGCCATCGCCGGGAAGGACCGGAGGGTCTTCCTGGCTCCGGCTGTGGTGCTGGCGACGGGGGGAGCGGGACGGCTCTTCTCGCGTACCACCAACCCGGCCGGCGTGAACGGCGATGGGATAGTGATGGCGGGGAGGGCGGGAGCTCGTCTTGCCGATCTCGAGTTCGTTCAGTTCCATCCCACGGCCCTGCTCGCGGGCAAGGACCCCATGCCGTTGTTGACCGAGGCTCTCCGGGGCGACGGCGCCCTCCTGGTCGATGCCCACGGACGACGTTTCATGGATCAGTACCACCCGATGGCCGAGCTCGCCCCGCGGGACATAGTTGCTCGGGCGATCTTCTGGCAACACGACAAGGGCCTCGGCGCCTATCTCGATGCCCGCTCCATAATCAATTTCTCCGACCGGTATCCCACGGTCACCGCTCATGCCAACTCTGTTGGCCTCGACCCTTCCTCGGATTTGCTTCCTGTCTCGCCCGCGGCCCATTACTACATGGGCGGAATCGACACCGACGGCAACGGACGGACTTCGGTACCGGGTCTGTGGGCCGTCGGCGAATGCAGCTCGAGCGGCGTTCATGGCGCCAACCGTCTCGCGTCGAACTCGCTGCTCGAGGGCCTGGTGTTTGGGACCAGGGTGTCCTCGGATGTCGCCAATGGTCTCGTCGAACCGGTCGGAGAGCCGCGTGCACCGCAAGATGCCTTCGACCTGCCTCTGATCGCCGGACCAGCCCTGGATGACCTGCGGCAGATCATGTGGGATCGGGTCGGGCTGGTTCGGAGCGGAAGTGGGCTGTGGGAGGCGAGGAACCACGTCTTCGACCTGGCCGGGGTCCTCCGGCGCACGATCTCAGGCCGGATCGCCGCCGAGCTGTCGCTAATGGTCATTCTGGCCGCCCTGCGGCGATCGGAGTCGCGAGGCGGGCACTATCGGGCCGACTACCCCGAGCCCGACCCATTACAGGAGCATCGAAGCCTTACCGATGCCACCCGGGCGGAGATGGTTGCGGTCGCCTGATGCTTCGCGCCGACTACGTCGAAGTGGTGGGTCGGGCCCTCTCTGAGGATCTCGGTGCACTGGGAGACATAACCTCAGATGCTTGCGTGCCCCAGACCTCCCAGAGCGAGGCCCGGTTCGTGGCCAGGGCCCCAGGAGTCATTGCCGGGCTCGATGTAGTCGCCTACGTGTTCGAGGCTCTGGATCCGTCGGTGACCTTCGAGCCCCTGGTCTCTGACGGCGATCGGGTCGACGTCGGCGCCGAGATCGCTCGCGTAGCCGGTCATTCCCGGACCATCCTCACCGGGGAGAGGACCGCCCTCAACCTGCTGGGTCGCATGTCGGGTGTCGCCACCGCCACCGCTGAGCTCGTCGAGGCGGTCTCGGGAACCGGGGCCAAGATCTCTGATACTCGCAAGACCGTCCCCGGGTTGCGGGCCCTGGACAAATACGCGGTCCGGGTGGGTGGTGGGATGAACCATCGGTTTGGTCTTTACGACGCGGCGCTGATCAAAGACAACCACCTGGTGGCGGTCGGGAGCATCACCCAGGCGGTGGCCGCGGTCAGAAAGAGGGTCAATCCAGGGGTGATGATCGAGGTCGAGGTGGAGAGCCTGGAGCAGTTGTCCGAGACCCTGGAGACTGACGCCGATCGGGTGCTTCTCGACAACATGGGACCCGAGTTGTTGCGCCAAGCGGTGGCCCTGGCCGGAGACCGGATCACCACCGAGGCGTCTGGTGGAGTCACCTTGGAGAATGTGCGTGAGCTCGCCGAGACCGGAGTCGACATCATCTCGGTGGGATGGATCACCCACTCCGCACCTCAGCTGGACATCGCCTTGGATTTCGTGTCCTAACGCCGGGAGAATAGGTTCGGAGGCATGCAAGACCAACCAATCAGAGTGGCAGTGACCGGAGCGGCCGGTCAGATCGGCTACAGCCTGCTGTTTCGCGTCGCGTCGGGAGCGATGTTGGGCGACGACCGGCCCGTGATCCTACAGATGCTCGAGATACCACCGGCATTGGGCGCGCTCGAGGGTGTTGCCATGGAGCTCGAGGACTGCGCTTTCCCACTCCTGGCCGGGATGGTCAAGACCGACGACCCAGAAGTCGCATTCGAGGGGGCCGAGGTCGCCCTGCTGGTTGGCGCCATGCCCCGGAAGGCGGGAATGGAACGTTCCGATCTGCTCGCCGCCAATGGGGCCATATTCACCACGCAAGGTCGGGCGCTGGCTGCGGCGGCGAGTCCCGAGGTCAAGGTGCTCGTGGTCGGAAACCCGGCAAATACCAACGCATTGATCGCCATGAGCAACGCCTCAGGGATGGATCCGGCCAACTTCACTGCAATGACCCGGCTCGATCACAACCGGGCCATCAGCCAGTTGGCGGCGCGTATCGCCCGTCCCGTGACGTCCATCAAGAGGATGACCATTTGGGGCAACCACTCCACCACCCAATATCCCGACCTGTTCCACTGTGAGGTCGACGGACAACCGGCACACGCGTTGGTCGATCAGGACTGGATCGAGGGGGTGTTCATCCCCACCGTCGCCAAACGAGGGGCGGCGATCATCGAAGCTCGCGGTGCCTCATCGGCGGCGTCGGCGGCCAATGCCGCCATCAGCCACATGCGGGACTGGGTTGGAGGCACACCCGAGGGCGACTGGGTGTCGGTCGGGCTCGCTTCAGACGGCTCCTACGGGGTTCCCGAGGGGTTGATGTCCTCGTATCCGTGTATAGCCCGTAACGGTCGCTGGCAGGTCGTTCAGGGCCTGGAGATCGAGGACTACTCGCGCTCCAAGATCGATGCGTCTGTCGCCGAGCTGGTCGACGAGCGTGATGCGGTCAGAGAACTGGGTCTGATCTAGCCGGCTCCCGGGGAAGGCCCATGGTCTGTTTCTCCCCCCAGCGAACGGAGTGGCCGTTTCTCCCCCCCGCGAACGAAGTGAGCCGTTTCTCCCCAGCGAACGAAGTGAGCGTTGGGGGGAGTACCCCGAAGGGGGGTGGGGGGTCTTGGGGGGAGTCCGGCGGAGCCGGGAGGGGGTCTTCTCTGTTGAGGTGGCGCCATTTCTCCCCCCGAAGGGGGGAGTACCGGCGGAGCCGGGGAGGGGGGAACTCCTGGCGCCACCTACCTCAGGTAAGTCCGATCAGACGTCTGGCGAGTCGGTATCGAATTCCATGATGGGCCGGACTTCGACCCGTCCGTACCAGGCGCCGGGGATCTGTTGCGCCCATTTCAGCGCCTCGTCGAGATCGGCTACGTCGAGAATGTAGAAGCCACCCAGGACCTCTTTGGTCTCGGCGAAAGGCCCGTCGGTGAACACCGCGTCCCCGCCCTTGCCACCGTTGACCTTGATCGTCGTTGCGGTGTCGGTGTCGTGTAATGCCTCGCCGCCGGCAATGACACCGGCCGCACCGGCGTTCTCACCAAACTCGGTGTAGTCGGCCATGACCTGTTCGAGCATCTCTGGTGTGCTTTGACCCTGGTCCTCGGCGGACCCGTAGATGAGTGCTGCGTACTTTGGCATCCGTTGTTCCCTTCTCTCGTGGGACGCCTTACGACATCATGTCGAAGACCGCGACATCATTTCGACAGATTTCTCGCGAGTGTCAGTACTCGACGTGAAGGTCCGAGACCGCGGCTCCCCACTGCTGAATCGCTCCCTGGTGCATCATCAGCTTGGCCAGGTTTCCCGACACCTTGAGCTTGCCGGTCATGAAGGCGGTTTGTGTGTTCAACTCACCCTGGGAGATGGCGGTTGCCGTCTCGTACGACTGCTTGACCGTGACGTCGGGGGTTTCGATCGAGCCGACCAGTAACGCGGTGGTCCCTCCGGTCGACTGGAGGTAGTAGTCGACGTCGCCGTTGGGGGCGTCGGAGGTGTTGAACTGAATCGTCAGGTCGGCCGCACCGATGGCGTTCCTGAAGCCTTCATGAGCGTTGAGGGCCGCGGTGACTTCTGAGGCCCACTCTTCGCTGAGAAACTTGGACACGCGCTACTCCTTGATGATCGGTTGGGCCGGAATCGTAATCGTCCACCCAACTTTGAGTAAACGGTCAAACCGGGGTAGCTCAGATCAGCTTGGCAATATCGCTCGATGCGGTCTTGGTGAGTCGGGTCAATGGCTCTCTGGGGTGCCCGGGGGTCAGTCCGGCTGCCTTGGCGGCTGCTTTGACTCCGGGCACCCCATGGGCTTCGACCTTTCCGCTGATCGCACTCAGTCGTTTCTGGAGGGTGCGCGCCCGGGCCGGGCTCTCCTTGGCGGTGGCGAGGGTTTCGAGCACCAGTTTGGGAAGGTAGTTGCCCGAACCGGTGATTGCGCCATGACAACCAATTGCAATCGCTGCGGTGAGTGCTTTCGACGAGCCGGAGTAGAGGATGAATTCGGCCGGTGTGGCGTCGATGATCGATTGAAGACGGACCACGTCGCCACTCGAGTCTTTCATGCCGACGATGTTCTTGTGCCGGGACAACTTCTCCACCAACGTGATGGGGAGGTTGACCGCAGTCACGTTGGGGACCGAGTAGAGGAAGACAGGGAGAGGTGAGGCGTCGGCGATGCCTCGGTAGTAGAAGAGCACCGCCGCGTCACGACCGCGGGTGAGCGTGGTGGGGGTCATAACCAACACACTGTCGGCGCCGGCGTCGACCGCCTCCTGGACCTGGGCCAGGGCCACCCTGGTGGTTTCGGCAGCGATGCCAACCATGAAGTGTGTCTTCCGCCGCCGACCGGTCTTGACCAGATGAAGACGCTCACCTGGCTCCAAATAGGGGCCTTCGCCATTGGATCCCCCGATGACGAAGCCCTTGATCCCCTGGTCGGCGAGGACTTTGAGGTTGGAGGTGTGGGCTTTGGTGTCGATCTCCCCGCTCTTGGTGAAAGGGGTGATCAGAGCGGGCATGAACTCAGGCGGTGGCAGCATGCAACAAGCCTAGAAGTGATTCAGATGCACTTGGGATCGATGGATCCCGCCCACTCAAGGCGCGGGTGGCTCCATCCGGAACACAGCGTCGTCGGAGAAATTGATCGTCCCGGTCCACCAGAGGAAGTCGGTGTGCCACTCGTGCACGAACTCGACCCTGACTCCGCCCCAGGCGACCCCCGCTGCAGAAACACGATCCGCAGGGTCCCAGTTCGAGCCAAGCTGCTCAGCGTTCCATTGGGAGCCACCCGTGCACACGACAAGGCTCGGGTCTCCAGTATTGAAGGGTGAATAACGTCGGGTGTCCGAGGAGTTGGGTCCCGGATAACTGCCTGACGCATCGGATCGGTAGATGTGAACCTCTGCTACCTCGCCCGACTGGAGAGACTGAAGGGCACCGGTGGCCGCTTCCAGGATCACACAATCGGCATCGCCGTAGTTGGCCGCCGAGGCGGCAACTCTTCCACCCTCGCGTGCCGACACCGTGACCGAAAGCCAGTCGCGAAAGACCATGCCGTACTCGAACGCCCCGAGGGCGAGCATCATGAGGAAGCCGAAGACCAGGGCGAACTCGACCATCGTGGCGCCCTTGTCCGAAGAGTCGCGCTCGGTCACACGAAGCCGACTCATGCGTTTGGCACCAATCGCACCGGGTTGCCGATGATCTTCGCTGCCCAGGTGGTGCGGTCATGGGGCTGAGAGTTCTCGATCTCCATCTTCCACCAGCAATTGGTGGTGCAGGTGTAGGCGTCGGGTATCACAACCTGGGCGGTCACCCACAGTCCGTTGAAGAAGGAGTTGCCGTCGGAGGTCTGGATGCGACAGTTGCCTGAACCGGACCGCACGATGGTGCCTGCCTCGTTCTTGGCCACCCAGTCACAGGTGGCGGTGGTGCCACCGGGGTTCTTCACCGTCATGTAGGCATTGGCGTCGTCCTCGCCCGGGTCGTAGAATTGCAGTTCGAGGGTCTTGCCCGCGTGCGCCTCGGCTACCTCGGCTACGTGAAGCGTCGAGATTCCGGATTGGTTGGTGAAGACCGAGATGTCGTTGATCCCGTAGACCCGGGCATTGGGGGACCCAACGGTTTGGGCCCGGACCGCGTACTGGTTGGTGCCGCCGTCGTTACCGTCGGTCCAGATCCTGATCACGTAGATCCCGGGCTCAACAAAACCGCTCAGTCGGCAGAGACGACGCCATTGGTTCTTGTAGGTGGCGGCGCTGGCCTCGGAGGTGATGTCGAAACGGCCCGTCGAGCTGGCGCACGAAGCTGCAGGGATTGCCACGTTGTCGGTCGGGTCGAGGGGTGTGGAGTCGAAGCGGTAGAACTGGAAGTGGGTGTCGGCGCCACCACCGGTGTTCTGCCCCAGGTCACCGGTCTCGGTGCTGAAGCTTCCCCGATCGTAGAACCCTGCGTCGTAGACCAGCACGGTGAGGGTGTCGACTCCTGGTTCAGGCACATCGACGGCTAGGTAGTAGCCATTGGACCGGTACTCGGTATTGCCAAACTCCTGATTCCAGGTGCTGTCGTCGTCCCAGAACAGGGTGGCGTGGGCGTCACCGTTCCACTTGTTGGTGTACGGCCCGGAGATGGCCGACCAGAAATTCTGTGCTGTGGCCGGGTTGCAGTCGCCGATCTCGATGCTGGTGAGGCCGACACCAAAACAAGGATCGGGGCTGCCGATCGGAACTGGCTTGACGTATTCGGCCGTGGCCACTCGGCTGATGTCGAAGTCGTTGATGCCGAGCACCTTCAGGAAGAATGTGGGGACGTTGGCGGATAGGGTCACTTCGAGCTTGTTGTCGGCAAGGGATCTCCAATCGAGCTCTTGAAGGCCGCCGCCGCCGACTGGGGTCCCGTTCACGGTCCCGATGTCCCACCCGTTGGCGTTGGCGCCGTTCACGGCGTTTGTGATCACGTTGGGTATATCGCCGGGCAGGTAGACCACACCGGCAAGAGCTGACGAGTCCGCCGCCCTCTGTAGGCGAGCACCGTTCAGGTATAGCCAGCCGAGGTCCACAGCGAAGGCTGAGACCCCAAGGAGCAATACCAGAATCGCGGCGACGAATGGAAGGGCTGCCCCGCCGTCGGCGTCGGGCTGCGTGATCCTGCGAGTGAGCTTGATGAGTCTGGTCATTCGAATGCCTGTGGTTCCAGTCGGGTCAGGGTGCTTTCGTCGATCTGCGCGGTTCCGCGGAATGGCCCGAAGTTGGTGACCCAGCTTCGTGTCAAGAGGACTCTCACTCCGATGATGTCGAGCGCAGTGGTGCCGACGGTGGTCTGTCGCGAAGTCGGGCTCCATGCGATCGGGCTGATCGTCCATCCGTCCAGGGGTGTCGAGGGGACGTTGCAGATCGTCGGGTCGGCGCCGTCGATGTAGGTGGCGACGTTGGTGAGGCCCTGGGCGCCGGTGTTGACATCGGCCTTGAAGATCTGGATTTCGTCGATGCGCTCCAGGTCACGGCTGGTGGCGATGCCTCCAATACCTCTGAGGATGGTGCAGTCAGCGTCGGGGTCGTCGCCGGCGAGAGCTCCGAGACGCGCGCCCTCCCGGGAGATGTAGGAAACTGTCAGGTAGTCCTTGAAGGCGAGGCCGATCTCGAGGGTCCCCATGATGATCAAGATGAGAATGGGGAACACCATTGCCGCTTCGACCAGCGATGCCCCGCGCTCGCGCCGTCGACCGAAGACCTCGCGTAACTGCATCAGATTCTATCGGCCGGTTAGGGGCCTTCCCTGAACCTAAAAAGGGCTGAATAGGTCGGTCGGCCCAGTTCGGAGCGAACCTGGTAATTCGGTCTATGGAGGGGGAATCGCGCCGTAGCTGAGCGGCTCGAGTCGCATCACGGAGTCGTTGGACCATTGGACGGTCCCGTTCCAGAACAGGAATCCGGTGATCCAAGCGTGCTCGTAGGTGACCTCGACCCCCAACCAGTCCCGGTCGTCGCCGGTGTTATCCCTATCGGTCTCTGTCCAGGCATTCGATGTGGTCAGAAACCAGTTTTCACAACGCAGGATTTCGCCGTCTTCGATGTCTCCTTCGGCGGGGCGGTACAAAGAGGAGGGTGTGCCGGTTGCCTCGGGGTGCTGGAAGATCCTTATGTTCACCACCTCATTGGCCGAGGTCGACGAGAGGGCCGCTGCGGCCGCCTCGAGGATGGCGCAGTCGGCCCCCTCGATAGGCCCCACCGAGGCTCCTACCCGGGCGCCTTCGCGCGAAGAAGCGGTCAGCCCGAACCAGCTGCGGAAAGCCATCCCGTACTCGAAGGCGCCAAGCACGATCAGAAGGAGCAGGCCGGTGACCAGTGCGGTCTCGACGGCCACGGCCCCGGAGTCACGACTGCGTTTGAACATCTCAGTCCACCAACCGGACCGGGTCACCAGAGACCCGGGCGGTCCATGTGGTCCGGTCATGGGCTTGTCCGGTCGAGTCGATGTGGATCTTCCACCAGCAGCGCAGAGGGTCACTGATGTCGGGGAGGCACGGGTCGTCGGGGATCGGGACGGTGACATTGAGCCAGGCGGCGTTGTATTTCTGGTTCGAGATGTCGATCGAGCAAGTGGGGCTGGACCCATCGGGCTCGCTGTTGCTCGAGGTCCACGAGCAGGGGACACCGCCTAGAGGAGTCAGAACCTGGATCCCGGCGGTGCCGTCGTTGTCTCCCAGGTCCCAGATGTCGATTTCCAGGGTCTTTCCCGCATGCTCAGGTCGAATCTCGGCGAGGTAGGGCTCGGCGCTGCCGCCGGAGAAGTTGACATAGATCGACATGTCGAGGATGCCGAACACTCTCGGAGGCGGCCCGCTGCCCACGTCGGCCATAATCCCGAACTTGGTCGCGCCCTCGTAGAGGGGGGACGGGAGCTGAAGCACCCAGATGCCTTCGGTCAGAGACCCCCCAACCGAGCAATTGTTGGGCCCGCCCCAGCTGTTCAAGTGCCCGTCGGAAATGTCGTTGTCGACCGGGAAGATGCCGTCGCATCGCAGGACGTCGTTGTCAGTCGGATCGGTTGGGGTGGCATCGGGCTCGTAGAGGGCGTATTCGAGGTAGACCCCACGTTGCCCCTCCGGCCAGCCCCATCGCCATGAGCTGTCACCGGTTGGCGAGCCGGGGACATCGATGTAGTGGCCTCCATCGAAGAAATCGACAAAAAGCCCATTCGAATTGGGCCCGATCTCGATCCCGTAGTAATAGCCACCGTCGCGGTACTGGGTGTTCTCCGCGCCTACACACTCCTCAGGCGTATCGGAATGGGTGATACAGCGCGAGGCGTAGGGATCACCTTGTCTGATCTCGGTGTACTGACCGTTGATGGCGGCCCAGAATTCACCCGGTCCCCCGAACTGGTTATCCGGGCTTCCCAGTCGGACCGGTTTGATGTACTGGGCGTGGGCGGTCTGGGACAGGTGGAAGTTGTTGAACCCGATCAGACCCAGGAAGAAGGTGTCGACATCGGCCTCCAATGTCACCCGGTACTGGTTCTCGGCTATCACCTCGGGGGTCATCGTGGCTTCGCCCGGGATCGAGAAGCCGTTGGCGGCCGATGCGGCTTGGGCGTCGACCTGCGCTTGCGCGGGGAACCCGGGCAGATTGACTACGCCGGCCAAGGCGGCCGAGTCTGCCGCGGCTTGGAGACGGCTGTTCCAGAGCAGGATCCACCCCAGGTCGGTGGCGAAAGCGGCCATGCTCAGCAGAACCACTAGCATGCCCGCGATCCAGATCAGGGCGGCCCCCCGGTCTTCGTTGCGCTTTCTCAATCCTTTCAGCATCAGGCGAACCCTTCCGGTTCCAGACGAGATATCGTTTGCTCTTCGATGTTCAAGGTCCCGTTGAACGGGGGGAATCCGGTATACCAGTCGTGGTTGAAGGTGATCCTCATCCCGATCAGCGCGGGCGAGACGTC
>DASWKK010000160.1:0-11856 GCA_036396655.1 Acidimicrobiia bacterium | reverse complement strand
GGGAAGGAGGCGACCGAGGCTGCTACCACCGCCCCCTGCCAGGTGAAGACGAGCGGTGAGCCGAACACCGCCTCCCACGCTCGGCCGATCGGGCTGCGTCTGCCCAGCACCACCAGGAGGTAGTAGCCAAGAACTGTCGGCGGCATGACGATGGGAGCGCTGGCCAGCGCATCGAGCAGAGCACGCCCCGGGAACCTCGCTCGAGCCAACAGGTAACCAAACCCGATGCCGGTGACCCCCACGATCAGTGTGGCAGCCGCGGTGACCCGCAATGTCAGCCAGAGTGGATCCCACATCAGTCGGCTGCCACCTGCTCGCCGGGCAGTGCGAACCCGAAGCGAAGCATCACCTCACGGCCTTCGGGCTGGTTGACGAAGGCCGCGAACGCCTGGGCCGCCTCAACTCTGCCCTCCTGGGTGGAGATGGTTATCAGCACCTGCTCTAGCGGTCGGTGGAGGCTTTCGTCGACCAGGGCCCACTCCCCGGCATCTCCGGAGGCAATGGCCAGGGACAAGGCCACGATGGCGGCATCGGCGTCGCCGGTGGACGCCAGCCGCTGGGTGTCGGAGATGTTCTCACCAAACACCAGACTCGGCTTGACCGTGCCCCACAGCTGTTGCGACTTCAACGCCTCCTCGGCGGCCCGACCGTATGGAGCATGTTCGGGGTTGGCGATCGCGAGCAGCTGCACCTCGGGGTCGGACACAAGATCCTCGAGGGTGGCCCACCCGCCCCACTCATCAGCCCGGGCCCAGATGGCGATCCGGCCCATGGCGTAGAGCGCCCTGGTGTCGGGGTCCCCAACACCTTCGGCCAGAACCCGGTCGACGAACTCGGCGCTCGCCGAGGCATAGACATCCACAGGTGCCCCCTCGATGATCCGCTGAGCCAATTGCCCCGACGAGCCGAAGTCGAAAACCACCGCATGACCGGTGGCAGCTGTGAACAGCACCCCTATCTCCTCGAAGGCCGGTCTCAGATCGGAGGCCCCTGCCACCACGAGCGCATCCTGACCGATCAGCGGGCCCCCGATTCCTTCACCACCTTCACCATCTGCAAAGCAAGCGGTGACGCCAGTCGCCAACAGACCGACCAGTGACCACCAAACGACAGGAACCGTCATACCCCGGAACCACCCGGTCATGCTGCCCTGGTTCCGCATCCGTCGAGGTCATATCCGCCCACGCCCGCCAGCCGCCGCTGGAACCGCCGGCTGGTCACAACGGTCATGGCGACTTCCACCACCGGGTCATCGACCCAGTCGGCGGCAACCCACATCTCTGCCACGTGAACCTCGAGTGGGTGGAAGACGGCGCCCACTGCCAACGCAGCTGGCTCGATGGTGACCCCGGCCAATCCGGTGGCAGCCGCCAGCCTGGCCGAGTCGAGATGGGTGTCAACCCGCGGCCCGGGTGCCGGAACCGATTGTGCAGCCCGCTCGAACGCGTGCTGAACCTCGGCACCGTGCTCGCGTTGGATCACGTCGACCTTTCCTGCCAACGCCTCTTCCCACCAACCGGCGGGCGCCTCGGCCGGCCCGGCCAGACCCACCTGCCAGCGGGCAAGATGGAATCGAATGACTTCGGCGTCTTCCAGAAGGGGTGACGGCCCGCCGACGGGGCCATGAACTACGGCGGCATGTAGCCGTCCCTTCCTCAACGCCTGCACGGCCGAGGCGCTCGACCCGTCGACCGCCACACCTCCCATTCCCGCCTCGCGCAGGAGTCGTTCCACTAGGACCAGACCTGGCTCGCATCCGGCCACCACCAGCCCCGCTCCGATAGGGCTCAGCATGCGAACGGTGTCGTTCTCCACGACTCCGTCAGCAACGTCCCAACCGTCCGATCCGGATCGCACCGGAGCGGTGACCATCACCTCACCAACCCAACCCGCCCGCACCAGCGTGTCTTCGCGTGGCGCGAGACCCGATATCGCATCCACCGCCGCCGAATCGGAGCCGAATAACGACCGCACGTCGGTCCCCAGCGCCGTTGCAAGCGACATGGCGGCGTCTACCCGAGGCAGATGGTGCCCTCCCTCGACCGCACCCACCATCTGACGACTCACTCTGGCCCTACTGGCCAGCTCCGCCTGGGTGAGCCCGGCCGCCTCACGAAGCTCCCGAAGTCTGGAATGTCTCAAGGCGAATCGCTCATATGCCGCCAGAAACATAGCACGGAAGCCAGCATCCTGGCGCGCCCCCGGAGTGGTGGTAACCCCCCGGGGAAGACTTACCTGAGGTACCTAGCGCCAAATCTGGCGCTAGGTACACACAGAAACCGGACTCGCTGCCCGCAGGATCGGGGCCTAACCCCCGATCCTGGCCGCAAAGTAGGCATTGATCCGCTTGAACGCACCAATCCAGGCGGTGTTGGCGACGAAGTCCCTGATTGCTTCGTCGGGAAAACCACTTTGGACGACCGTCATCATCGTCTTGCCACGGTCGTCCCGGAAGGTGATCTCGACGTCGGTGTCCATGGTGGAACCGTCGGGCGAGGTGAATGACGACTTCGACACCAACCGGTGCGGCCGTTCGATGACCTGAAACGTGTTGACTTCACGAAACATCTCGTCCGGCGTGAATCCCCAGGTGCTGACCCACTTCCCTCCGACGCGAAGGTCGACCTCGCTTTCGACCGTCATGCCCTGGTCCAGAATCGTGTACCAGATCTTCTGCGCCTCGGGGTCAGTGTATGCGTCGAACACCTCTTCGGGTGAGGCGTCGATCAATCGTTCCACTCTCAACTCGTACCTCATCACTCTTCACCCTTCTTGTCGTCCAGGTACGCCTCGAGCCCTTCGAGCCGGCGTTCCCATTGCTTTCGATACCACTCGATCCAGTTCACGGCCTCCTCCAACCGCTCGGGGCCGAGCCTGCAGTGCCGGGTTCGACCGATCTTCTCCGTGGTCACGAGCCTCGCCTCCTCCAGGATCTGGACATGCTTCTTGACACCGGTCAGAGACATGTCATGCGGCCGAGCCAGCTCGCTGATGGTGGCCGAGCCACGACCGAGGTGGTCGAGGATGCTGCGACGCGTCGGATCGGCCAGGGCGGCGAATGTCCGGTCGAGAGGCTGATACTGAACCATTTGGTTCACTATATTGTCGGAAGGGACCACGGTCAACCCCCGCGAGTACCGCTTACCTGAATGTCATGAAGGGGTCTTCGATGCTCTCCGGGTCCTTGCTTGTCGGTGGAACGCCGTATATGGCGTCAGGTACCTCAGGTAAGGGATCGGTGTCGGTCACCGTGGACGGTTGTCTCCTTCTGGCGGGCCATGATGATGCCGGCCCTCCAACCCGGTGCCCGCCCCCCGGCCGGCGGCTGGATCGTCTCCACCGGGAAGCCGCTACGAGAGAGCAGCCACGAGACCACCGAGTTCGAGTTCCACATCTCACCGACGCCCAACTCGTCTCTCCCCCAGATCATGGGCGGCACCAAGGCGACCAAGCCGACCAGACGCCGCGCAAGGAACAAGTCGCTGCTGAGGAGCTGAGGGCCATCCACCGCCTCGGCAATGTCGGGGATCACACCGTCCCGCCAGCAGCGAACCTCGTAACGGAACCAACGGAACTTGGCGATGCGGCGACCGCCGACCGGTCCCTCCACCATCACTCCACGAGAGGCGATGTCGGTGTCGGGAATGGGCCAGGCGTTCTCGATGGTGAATCGGCCCTCTGGCAGACGGACTTCCATCGCGGTGTGATAGAGGTCGAGCGGTGGCCGCCGCTCCCGGCGGGCGTGGATTGCCTCGTAGATGAGCCCGTTCACCCGCACCAGACCTGATCCCCCTGCCCCGAGAGGAATCCAGTAGAGGTCGATCCCGGTGCTCACAGGCGCGGGAGCCATGTTCGGCTCGCCTCCCACGTCAGGTTCATATCGCTCCTTGCTCCTACTTATTTGCACGATGCTCGTTCGCATCAACGTGCGATAGGGTCCAACGGCCCGACAGGGGCCCGACCACGCCGAGCAGACCACCTAGAACGGCGAGACGGTCGGCGGTGGCCGCGGTGAGTTGTCGCCGGATGCTGAGCCTTGATGCGGTGGCGGTGCGGGTTCAGACCAGGTTCGACCTGTTCGGCCATGTCATGGCGGGTATGGCTCAAAGCCTTCGATGCGTTGACTCTCTCTGACGAAGGCGACGATGGCGTCGATATCGTCGGTGGTCAGGCCGGGGACCGGTGACATGTCACCGAAGTTCCAATGATGGGCGCGGGATCCGTCTCGAACCGCGAAATGGAAGGCACCGTCGGCGTGATGACTCGGTTCATAGATGACCGAGAGGTGGGATGGCCCCTTATCGGTCCCGCGCAGATCGCTACCGTGGCATTCGGCGCAGTTCGCCGCATAGAGGCCGGCTCCCGTGGCAACCAGCCCAGGATCTTGGGAAGGGATATCGGCATCCCCGTTGGGGGCGGTGCAAGCAGCCGCCACCATCACCGTCACCGCTATAAGACTCACCCTGACGTCTCTCACCCTGCGTTGACTCCCATCAGGCCGGTCTCACGTCAATCCGCCTCAACAACTGCGCGTTGATCGCCACTATCACCGTCGAGGCGCTCATCAGAACCGCCGCGGCAGCCGGGGCCAACACGATCCCGGCCCAAGCCAGGGCGCCTGCGGCCAGTGGGATCGCCGCCACGTTGTAGCCGGCCGCCCACACCAGGTTCTGGATCATCTTGCGGTAGCCGGCCTGGGACAGCCGTCGGATGCCGACCACCCCGCGCGGGTCGTCGGAGGCAAGAACGATCCCGGCGGACTCGATGGCGACGTCGGTGCCGGCACCAATGGCGATGCCCACGTCGGCCTGGGCCAGGGCGGGAGCGTCATTGACCCCGTCACCGACCATTGCCACCCGCAAGCCCCGCTGCTGCAGCTCGGCGACCTTGGAGTGCTTGTCCTCAGGCAGCACCTCGGCGAGTACCACGTCGATGTCGAGCTCGGCGCCGACTGCGTCTGCAACCTGCCGGGCGTCACCGGTGATCATGGCTACCCGAACCCCGAGCCGGTGCAGTTGGTCGACAGCCTCCCGCGATTCGGGCCGTATCTCGTCTTCGAGCGACAGAGCTCCCACCACCGCGCCGTCTTTGATGACGTACAGGACCGCCGCCCCGCGACGCCTCCATCCCTCGGTCGACTCCGCGACCGTGTCTGGGGCCTCGAGGCTCCGTTCCCGGAGCAGGGTCGGACCGCCCACCGCCACCATGGTGCCGTCAACGGTGGCCTCCACTCCCCGACCGCTCATCGATCGGAACCCGGATGCAGCAGGGACATCACCACCTTTGTCCTTGGCCGCACTCACGATCGCCCGGGCCAGAGGATGCTCCGAATCGGACTCGACCGCGGCGGCAAGGGCCAGCAGACCGGTTTGGTCCCCGTCGACGGCTGTGACGGCAGACACCCGGTGACTGCCCTTGGTCAGGGTCCCGGTCTTGTCGAAGAGGACGATGTCCACGCTTCGCATCCGCTCCAGAGCGAGACGGTCCTTGACCAGGATCCCGTTTCGGGCAGCCATCGAAGTGGAGATGGCAATCACCAACGGGATGGCGAGTCCCAGCGCATGGGGGCAGGCGATGACCAACACTGCCACCATCCTCACCACCGCCTGGTCTGGTTGGTCCGCGATCATCCAGGCCGTCACCGTGACCGCCGCGGCGGCTACCGCCACATAAAAGAGGATGGCAGCGGCGCGGTCGGCCAGAACCTGAGCGCGCGACTTCGAATCCTGAGCCAACGCGACCAGACGCTGAATCCCGGCCAGGGCGGTGTCGTCCCCGACGGCTTCGACCTCGACCCGGACCGCCGAGTCGGTGGCCACGGTCCCGGCTACCACCCGATCCCCCGGGGTCTTGGCGACCGGCTTTGACTCGCCGGTGACCATCGACTCGTCGATCTCAACGTCGCCTTCTGCGATCACCCCGTCGGCGGGGACACGCCCCCCGGGTCGCACCAACACCAGATCCCCGACCTTCAACTCGGCCACCGTGACGGTCTCGGTTTCTCCCTCCGTTATCCGCTCCGCCTCATCGGGCAGCAGCTCTGCCAGAGCGGCCAGCGCTCCCCGGGCTTGGCCGATGGCCCGCATTTCCATCCAGTGGCCGAGCAGCATGATGGTGATCAGAGCCGCTAGCTCCCACCAGAACTCGAGGTCGAACCAACCCAAGGTGGTAGCGGCGGAGGCGAGGAAGGCAACCACGATCGCCATCCCGATCAGCAGCATCATCCCCGGTTGGCGATCGCGGATCTCCCGCACCGCGCCCTTGAGGAACGGCGAGCCACCGTAGATGAAAATGGCTATCCCCAACGCCGGGGCCACCCACTCCGACCCGGGGAAGCTCGGGGCGGTGTAGCCGAACCATTCCTGGATCATCTCCGAGAAGAAGACGACGGGAAGGGTCAGCAGCAGGGACAGCCAGAAACGATCCCGGAACATGGCCACGCTATGACCGGCATGCTTGTCATGTCCGGCGTGGCCCCCGCCGTGATGATCTCCGTTCGGATTTCCGGTCACAGAAGGTGGTTGGTCTTTCTCCGCCGCCTCGTGCTCGACGACGCCAACGTGATCATGATCGTGCTCTGTCATCAGATTCCTTTCGCGAGACCGCCGGTCAGGAACGGACCAGCCGTTCGATCGCCTTGGTGGCCTCGGTCATCATGTCGTCTGCCGTTGCGACGTCGCCGGCCTCAGTGGCCTCTCGGACACAGTGACGGACGTGCTCATCGAGCAGGCCGACGGCAACACCTTTCAGGGCCGAGGAGACCGCATTGACCTGAGTGAGAACATCGATGCAGTACTCGTCCTCGCTGATCATCCGCTGGAGCCCGCGCACCTGGCCCTCGATTCGCGCCAACCGTCTCAGATAGGCTTCCTTGTTGATCTCATAGCCGCGCAACGTTTTCTCCTTGATACCCTAGGGGGGTAGGGTATCGTTGAGACTGGACCAGGTCAAGGCAGGTCCGTGTCGAACCTTTCGCCATTAGGGACTTTCGCCTCTGCCTACCCCACCGGGGGTGGGTCATGATGATCTCGAGGTGATGTCAAATGATGTGGAGTAATTGGAACGCGATGGGGTTCTTCGGGTGGACGATGATGATCGTCTTCTGGGTGGTGGTCGTGGCCTTGATCGTCTGGGCGATCCGATCTTCGACGACGACCAGCGGCAATTCGACACCGGACGCTCTCGGCATTCTCGAACGCCGATACGCCGGCGGCGAGATCGAAAGAGAGGAGTTCGAGGAGCGGAAGCGGACCCTGGTCGAGTCTCGAAACTCCCGCCGATGAGGGCCACCGCGTCGTCGGTGGGGTTCCGGCTGCGTACCGCACGCGGGCATCTCAATGGGGTGATCCGCATGGTCGAAGAGGATCGTTACTGCATCGATGTGCTCCACCAGCTCTCCGCGGTGCAGGGGGCTCTCGATCGGGTCCGACGCGAGGTGCTCGAAGCTCACCTCCGGGGCTGTGTGCCCGAGGCGGTGGCCGAGGGACGGATCGACGACATCGTCGACGAGCTGCTGACAGCCACCTTCGGCGCTGCTCCCAACTCTCACGGTGAGGAACACCGTTGCCTCACCGTGGCGGCGGTCGCCGAGGCCGGGGTATGACCGATCCGGTCGACATTGTGCTGGTCACGGCTCCGGGCTGTCACTTCTGCGACGAAGTCGACCAACTGCTCGCCGAGTTGGGAACAGTGATTCCGCTCGCGGTGAGAACGGTGCCGCTCTCCTCGGAAGAAGGGCTTGGGCTGTTGGTGCGTCATCAGGTCCCCTTCCCACCGATCCTGCTCGTGGATGGCGCCTACTTCGGATACGGCCGCATCTCCCGTCGCAAACTGGAAGAACATCTCGCCCGGCTATCCAACGACGTGGCGGTCTGAGGTGGAAGGGCTGTTCCTCGGAGGATCCCTGCTCGCGGCCTTTGTCGCCGGGTCGGTGGCGCTGTTCGCTCCCTGCTGCATCGTGGTGATGTTCCCCGCCTTCCTGGCGGCTTCGGTGCGAAACCATCGCTGGCGGCTGGTACCGCTGGCATTCGTGTTCGCCGCCGGAGTGGCCACCGTTCTGATCCCGGTGACGCTCGGGCTCAGCCTGATTACCGAGAGCTTGCTGCGCTATCACACCGCGGTGTACGGACTAGGCGCCGCCCTGCTATTCGCCCTCGCCGTGGTCTCACTGAGCGGTGGTACATGGTCGCTGCCGTTTCTCAGGGGATCACCCGACATCTCCCGCACCGACTCGGCCGGGATTTACGCCCTGGGGGTGTTTTCCGGTGCGGCCAGCGCCTGCTGCGCCCCGGTACTCGCCGGTGTTCTCACACTCTCGGCGGTGTCGCCCGGTCTCGCTTCTGGCGTGGGGATCGGGTTGGCCTACGTGTTCGGAATGGTGTTCCCCCTGATTATTCTCACCCTGCTCTGGGACCGGCTCGGGCCCGACCAGGTCCAGATCGGCTCCAAACCGGTCACGTTCAGAGTTGGCTCCCTGCGCGTGGCGACGACCACCGCCGGTGTGGCCGCAGCGTTGATGTTCCTGGTCATGGCCGTGGTGCTGACGGTTGTTGCGGTGACGGGATCGTCGCTGGCGCCCTCGTTCAGCAACAGCCTTGGCACCGGTATCGAAGGCGTCCTCACCCCGTTGCTCGACGGTGTGGCCTGGATCCCCGACCCGGTCATCGGCTTGATCCTCATCGCAGTCGCAGTGGCCGCCATTGCGTTGTCGACCCGGCGGAGGCATCGCCACCTCGAAAACGAAGAAGCAGACGAACGGAGCTGTCATGACCAAGACCATCCAGCCGCCACGCGGGACTAGCCGCAAGCCCAAGCAGCGATTCCCCTGGAGGTGGGTCGGCTTCGCCGTCGCCCCTCTCGCCCTGGCTGTCCTCGTCGCCGTGTCCGTCCTCTCGGAGACCGACGATCCCGAAATCGACCAGGCGACTCCCTTCGAGTTGGAGGCAACGGACGGTCAGAGCATCTCGCTCGACGAGACGCTCGCCCAAGGCGACGCCCTCCTCTACTTCTCCATGGGAGTCGGCTGCGACGGATGTTTCGCTCAAATCCCCGAACTCGAAGCCGCAGTGGCCGAACGCGGAATGAGTCTGGTCCCGATCATGGTCGACCCGGCACCCTTGGTCGCCGCGGAGGCAGCAAGGTTCGGCATCGAAGGTCCCATTCTCATCGACACGGACACCCAGGTGTCGCAGGCATACGGCATGGTCGGCATCTACGGGCATGGCGACCGACCCAGCCACAGCTTCGCCTTGGTCCGACAGAGCGGCGAGATCGCCTGGGTACGCCACTACGCCGAGATGTTCGTACCTGCCCCGGCGCTGCTCGACGAGCTCGACGCCGCCCTGGGGACATGAACCACCTCGTTGGCGACAATCCCGAAAGGGCGAGGAGTTGACCACCACGACGCGGAAGCCCGATGGGACGAGCCGGGTCCTCCACGCCGTCACCGTAGTTTGGGGAGCGCTGAGCGGCGTGGCCCCACATGTGCTCCATCACGTCGGTCCACTGGCGGGAGCCGCCATCCTCGCAGGAACCGGAGGACGGGTTCTGTTCTTCCTCATCGGGCTCGGAGTCGCCACCCCAATGCTGTTCCGTCTCTATCGCAGGTTCGGCACCTGGGCGGCACCCGCGATCGCCGTGGCCGTGTTCGTCGCGACATATACCCTTTCCTCTCTTTATCTGGGCCCACTCCTCACTGGAGAGAACACCGCACAGCCGGAGGCTCCTTTGGTGACGACCACCACCGACGAACACGGCCACTGAACGGTCGGTCGGTATCGCACAGCCCACCTGTTCGGGATTCCTGTATCGGCGAATGGGTGCGCCAAGCGCCTTCGCCACCGGAGGCCGGTCTGGCACTAATCGCCACCGTCGCCATCACTACTGTTCGGGGAATGGGCACCGGAAGATTCCAGCTGCCTCGGGAACCTAGGGCTTTCGGCCGCCACGAGTGGGCCTTTCGTCACTGTGGCCCTTTGGCACTATTCCATACCGTGCTTAGAAACCCCTAGTCGGAGGACAGGCCCTGATGGAACTCAGCTCACGAGAGGCATGGACCGTGATCCACGGTCTGGTCTTGGGGACCCTCTTCCTGCTTGCCTTCGCCGGTGGTCTGGCCGGGCTGTGGAGCCTACGCCCGGGTCTGATCACAACAGCCGGGATCCAAGAGAGGATGAAACGCCTCTACTGGGGAACCTGGGTCATGGCCGGGGCCGCATGGGCGACGGTCATCACGGGCACGTGGATCGTCTATCCGTGGTACCGGGCCAACCTGTCGGAGGTCGGCGATGACCGATATGCCGGCTGTGTCGGGGCCATCCTCCCCAACGAGACCTGCTCCCCCCGCGAATTCTTGTTGTCTGATGTCTCCGGGCAGACCGAGACCTGGCATGAGCTGGGTATGGAATGGAAGGAACATGTTGGTTGGGCGGCCCCGATTCTCGCCACCGCGGCGGCTTTCCTGGTCACCTACTACGGGCCCAGGCTGATGGCTCGTCCGTGGTTGCGGACCGCCGTCATCGTCATGTTTGTCGCCGCATTCGGCGCCGCTGTTGTGGGAGGGGCATTTGGTGCTTTCCTCAACAAGGTCGCCCCGATCGTCTAGGAGAGGTGTCATGACCGACCGTCACCACGATGAGCGCATAGCCCCCGAGCTCGAGGGACTGCATCTCCCCACCAAACCCGACGGTCCGGGTGCGGCGGCGATGCTCGCCGCCGGGATCGGGATCTTCGTCCTCGGTCTCATGACCACCTTCAACGAAGTCTCAGAGGGCCTTCACGACTTTCTGCAGTCCTTTGAGATGGGACGGGGTGTCGGTCCGCTCGCCGGCAAGACGATCGTCGCCGTCATCGCCTGGCTGGTCGCCTGGATCATCCTTGCCGCAATCTGGCGGGGCAAGGAGATGAACATCAAGCGGGTGTTTTGGATCGGCCTGATCCTCGGCGTTTTGGGCGGGATATTGACCTTCCCACCTGTCTTTCTTGCCTTCGCGTGAGTAGTGGATCGGCGGAGATGATCGCCGCCCGGGTCACCGGGATCGGCATCGGTCTCCTGGTGTTCATGGTCACCTGGTTGATTGGAGCGCGCCTGGCCGAGATGATTTGGGAGACACCGGTGGGCCCGGTGATTGCCATGGTCACGGCGCTTGCCGTTGGATCCCTGACGGCGGTGATGAGCGGACGCCGGTTGGCGTCCTCGCTGCGCTCCTGAACATTTCAAATAAGAGAGGCGTTGGTGGTCGAAGCCGCTACAGGGTGTTCTGTTGATCACGTGACGGATTGACCGCAGACACCGTCAAGTAGTCAACCCGGCCGATTCGAAACGTGCCGACCTCGGCGGAGACGTACCCGTGGGTGGTGAGCATCTGAGCCAGCCGGTCGGCTCCGGCCCTGTTCATCCCGTGGCCGCTGCTCTTCTTCAGCTTCCTCTCGAGTATGAGGAGACGCCCTCCCGGGACGAGCACACGCCGGGCCTCGGCCAAACCTGCCTCGGGGTCGGCCCAATGGTGGTATGTCGACACTGCCAGAGCCGCAGTGAACCGGTCGTCTTCGAACGGGATGGACTCCGCCGAGCCTTCCCTCACCTCGGCACCAGGAACCCGCCTCGCCGCACGCTCCACCATCGCTGGGCTCGGATCGATGCCCGCCGTCTCCGCGCCGGTTGCGTCCGTATGCTCCAACGCTGCCCCCAGACCACAACCCAGGTCGAGGACCCGGTCATCGGACTTCAGCGAGAGGAGTTCCACCGCGGCGAGATTGCTCTTCGGGTCGCGGTTGAACAGCGAGAAGAGCCAGACTTTCAGCGAGGACCAGCGTTCGACATCGGCGGTTTGGGAAGTCACTGGAAACGAGATTAGA
>DASWKK010000159.1:0-4815 GCA_036396655.1 Acidimicrobiia bacterium | reverse complement strand
CACCTATCTCCCGCTGTGCCACGTCGCGGAGCGGATCTTCTCGACCTGGACCTCGGTGGCGCAGGGCCCTTCTCTGAACTTCGCCGAGTCGATCGAGACGGTGCAACAGAACCTGAGGGAGATCCAACCCACGATCTTCTTCGCGGTGCCCCGCATCTGGGAGCGGATTCATGCTTCGATCGCGATCAAAGGCCGGGACGGGACCTGGTTCAAGCGGGTCTGGTTCGGCTTCGGCATGAAGCTGGCGTCGATCATCGGCGCCGACCGGGTCGACAACGATGGCGACCACACCTTGCGCAGCCGCCTGCTCTACCTGATCGGCTATCCCATCGTGTTCAGGGCGCTCAAGGAGCGGATTGGCTTTCGTCGGGTCCGCTATGCGGCGAGCGGGGCAGCACCCATCGCCCCGGAGGTCATCCGCGACTTCCTCGGGCTTGGGGTGCCAGTGTTCGAGCTGTATGGGATGACCGAGAACTCGGCGGTGGCCACGTGCAACTTTCCCGGCTCCAATAAGGTGGGAACCGTCGGTGTCCCCTATCCAGGCACCGAGCTGCGCATCGATGAGGACACCGGCGAGATCCAGACCCGCAGTGCCGGCACCTTCAAGGGCTACTGGAACAAGCCCGAGAAGACGGCGGAGGCGTTCACCGAGGACGGATGGTTGAAGACGGGGGACGTGGGGGAGTGGGTCGACGGGACGCATGTCAAGGTGGTCGACCGGATCAAGGACGTCATCATCACTTCGGGCGGGAAGAACATCTCGCCTTCGGAGATCGAGAACTCCCTGAAGACATCGCCTTACGTCAAGGAGGCAATGGTCATCGGTGACCGTCGAAAGTATTTGAGCGCATTGATCCTCATCGAGGCCGACGTGGTTGGTGACTGGGCAACCCGCCGCCAGATCCCGTACACCACCTACCGGGACCTGACCGAGAAACCCGAGGTGATGGAGCTGATTCGCGGGGTGGTGGCCGACGTCAATGCGAAACGCTCCCACCTCGAAGCGATCCAGGCTTTCCGGCTCATACCCAAGGAGCTCGACCACGAGGACGGCGAGCTGACCGCGACGCAGAAGTTGAAGCGCAATGCAATGACCAGCATGTTTGGCGATCTGATCGAAGACATGTATCGCTCGTGACAGCCAATCTTGTCGTGCTGGCCCAGACGGCGGTCCCCAACGAGTTTGCCCAGACACTCGTCGATGGGGTCAGCTTTGGGGCCATCTACGCCTTGCTGGCCATGGGGTTCGTCATCATCTTCAAGGCGACTTCGGTGATCAATTTCGCGCACGGTGGGTTGACCGGTCTCGGCGCCTTCCTGGTAGCCGCTTTCGTCACGGTGCTCGACTTCCCTGGTCGATACCTGACGGTCTTGCCCGAATGGGCCCAATGGACTCTGAACGTTCTCACCGCTCTCCTGGCCGCCGCACTGATCGGTGTCATTCTCGAGCGAATCTTCCTCAGGCCGATGGTCGGTGAGGCCCTGTTTGCGGTCGCCATCGTCACGCTCGGGCTGGACATCGTTGTTCGCACAGTCACCAACGACTGGATCGGGACCAACCCCAGGCCCCTTGGCGCACCTTGGGGACTCAACGTCGTCGACCTGGGTTGGGTCAGGATCGCGTGGTCTGAGATCGTCCAGATCCTGGTCACCGTGGTCCTACTGGCCTCGATTGCCCTCTTCTTTCGGAGTCGGACCGGGGTGGCGATGCGGGCAACTGCGTTCGACCAGGAGACAGCGAGGGCGCAGGGGATCAATGTGGGACGAGTCTTCTCCGTGGCGTGGGCAATCGGCGCCTTCCTCGCCGGCATTGCCGGGATCTTCTTCTCGGTGTTTCCTCGACGGGCCACCGGTGTGGACACTGCCACGGCCTTCATCGCCTTTCGGGCCTTTCCTGCTGTCATCATCGGGGGGCTCGACTCGATCCCGGGGGCGGTGGTCGGAGGGTTCGCCGTTGGAATCGCCGAGGCGGCGGCCAACACCTACCTGGGCCTCGAGTTTCTCGGCTCGGGTTTCCCGGGGATCGTCGGTTACCTGTTGATGATGGTCGTCCTGCTTATCCGACCCTACGGCCTTTTCGGCACACCGGAGATAAGGCGAGTATGAGAGGTCGTCCCCTCCTCTACACGACCTACGAGTCGGACCAGGCGCTGCTCAACACCACCGCCAAGAAGGTGATGCTCGGGGTTTTCCTCCTGGTGGTGGTTTCCCTCCCCTTCCAACTCGTCCCCGGCCTCAAGTTCCTGGGGCAGGAGGACTGGCTGCGACTGCTTTCTACGACCGCCATCTTCACCATCGGCGCCCTCGGCCTGAACATCCTCACCGGTCTCGCCGGTCAGGTATCCCTCGGTCACTCCTTCTTCATGGGAATCGGGGCATACACCGCGGTTTGGCTCGGCGCCCCTGCCGGGGGGCCACTCATTGGGTTGGGCCTGCCCATATGGATTTGGCTCCCGGCAGCAGGGATCGTTGCCGCCGTGATCGGTGTCGCCGTGGGCCCGACCGCGGTCAGGGTCCGGGGGCTCTACCTGGCGATCGTCACGTTGGGTCTCGTCTTCATCGGGGAGTACTTCTTCCGCAACTGGAACTCGCTCACTGGTGGAGCTCAGGTCGGCCGCGACTTTCCTCCGCTCCAGGTTCGACTGTGGAAAGAGGAGGCACCGCTCATCGACTTCACCACGGCGGGGTCGTGGTTCGGGCTCGACATGACGGGGATCGCAAAGTCGTTCTTCCTCCTGGTTCTGTTGGCGGGGATCTTCACCGTGCTTGCCAAGAACCTGCAGCGAACCAGGGTCGGCCGGGCGTTCATGTCGATCCGGGACCGGGACATCGCCGCCGAGATCATGGGGGTCAACGAGTTCGCCTACAAGCTGCTCGCCTTCGGGATCTCCTCGTTCTATGCCGGCATCGCCGGTGCACTGCTCGCCTCGTTCGTTTCGAGGGTCATCCCGGAGCGATGGGATCTCTTCCTCTCGGTCCAATTCATCGCCATCATCCTGATTGGCGGTGCTGGAACAGTGACCGGCACACTGCTCGGCTCCGCCTTCGTCGTGTTGCTCCCTCGGGTCGTGCAGAACTTCACCCTCTGGCTCCAGTCGGCGGCAGTTCAGGGCGAGGGGATACTCTCCTCGGTGGCCAACGTCTTCATCGCCACCTCTCCCAATGACTTCGGCCTGATCAACACCTTTGCCGGGGTCGGGCCAGGATTGTCGGTGGCTCAGCTCAATCTGGTCCTCTACGGTCTGTTGATAATCGGCTTCTTGATCTTCGAGCCACTCGGTTTGTACGGCATATGGCTTCGCATCCGCAACTATTGGAAGGGTTGGCCGTTCACCTATTGAGCGGTCTCCGGGGGGTGTCTTCGGGCACTCTCACAACAAAGAGGAGGAAGGAAGACAATGAGGAAAAAGTCCAAGTGGCTGGCGCTTCTGCTGGTGCTCGGTCTGGTCCTCGCCGCCTGCGGTGACGGTGAAGGTGGCGACACCACCACCACCGCGGGTGGTGAGGAGCCGACGACCACTGCCGGCGAGGAAGAGGAGCCGACGACCACAGCCGGCGAAGAGCCTATGGAGATCGCGACCGATGTCGGTGTCGACCTCGAGGCGGGCACCATCACCATCGGGCTCCTGTCCGACCTGAGTGGGCCTTTCGCTCCGTTGGTCCAAGTGATCAACTCCGGTCATGAGATCTATTGGGACGCTGTCAATGCCAACGGCGGGATCAACGGTCTTCAGGTGAACCTCGAAGTGCGTGACACCGGGTATGTCGTCGACACCCATGTCCAGCTCTACGAGGAGTTGAAGAGCCAGGTGGTGGCGTTCGGTCATTCCACCGGGTCTCCGCACACCGTGGCGATCAACCCACAGCTGCAGGCTGATGGGATCCTGGCCATTCCGCTGACCTGGTACTCGGGCTGGTCCGATCCGGCGTTGAACTCCAACCTGGTGCCCCATGGGGTCCCTTATTGCATCGAGGCCCTGAACATGATCGAGTATCTGACGCTGGAAGCGCCCGATGCAGCGACCATTGCCATCGCCTCCAGCCCTGGTGACTACGGCGAGGACTCCAACGCAGGCGCCAGGCTGGCCGCTGAGGCACTGAGCCTGGAGATCGTCTATGACGGCACTGGTCTGATCAATGCTGCCGACGAGGCCACATTGGCCGAGGTGGCCAGTGGTATCGCTGGATCCGGGGCAGACCTGGTTTGGGTGACCACGTCGCCGACGCCGTTCGGGTCGATCTACGGGCAGGCATTGGCCGCCGGGTTCACCGGTGCGCTCTGGTCCGGGGCGGGCCCGACCTGGAACCCGGCTCTGGTTGGCCCTGATTCCCCGATCAACGAAGCCCTTGCCAGCAACTTCTACGTCTCGGCGTATTACGCCCCATGGGGGGCGGACAGCGCGGGGAACCAGGAGGTGCGTGACCTGGTGGAGACGGCTGGACAGCCGCCGCTCGACTACTACGCCGAGGGTGTGATCGAGGCCAAGATCATGGAGCAGGCCCTGAGGGCTGCCTATGACGCCGGAGACATGACCCAAGCGGGTGTCTTGGCCGCGGCCAAGAGCCTGGAGACGGTCACGTTCGATGGACTCGCTCCTGACGAGACCTATGTCGGCGAGCCCAACGATCGGGTGCAGAGGGCCCAGTTCATCTCCCGTCCCGACCCCGCGGGTCTGGCCGACGGGACTTCGACGGGTGTGACCCTGATCGAGTCGATGTACACGTCGGACCTGGCAGCAGGCTACGAGTTCACCGAGACCTGTTTCAGTCTCGGTTGATCTCAATTGTGGTGGGGGGCCGCGGGCCCCCACCACA
>DASWKK010000158.1:0-2197 GCA_036396655.1 Acidimicrobiia bacterium | reverse complement strand
CAGGGCGCTGGCCAGTTGAAGGGGCTGGCCGGTGATCTCGGCGCCACTCCTGTCGGCCTGGAACTCTCGGGTCCTCGAGATGGCGAACTGGATGAGCATCGCCGCGATCGGGGCGATGATGATCGACAGGACCGCACCGATCGCGCCCAGAGGGTTGTTCCGGTTGTCGCCACCGCCAAACCAGAAACCCATCCGTGCCACCAGAGACAAGGCAGCACCGATCATGGCCGCCACCGAGCCGATCAGGATGTCACGGTTCTGGACGTGGGCGAGCTCATGACCCAGCACTCCCTCCAACTCCTCGCTGCTGAGTGTGGACAGGATGCCGGTGGTGACGGCCACCGCCGCCTTGCGCGGGCTGCGCCCGGTGGCGAAGGCATTCGGCTGTGGTGAGTCGATGACATGGATCGAGGGCTCCGGGATGTTCATCCGCATGGCGAGACGGCGGACAATCCCGTAGACCTGGGGCAACTCCGCCTCGGTGACCGGCCGGGCACGACTCGAGGCCAGAGCCATCTTGTCGGAGAAGAAGTACGCAGCCAGGTTGAAACCGACGATGAAGACGATCATCCACCCGAAGTTCATCCCGAACACCTGGAGCACCAGCACCAACAACGCGGTCATGAAAGCGAGGAGACCAACCGTCTTGAGGTTGTTCATGAACGAGATTTTACCGATCCGCTGGGATTACCGACCCCCAGGGGACCACGCCTGGCCCGATTGGTGTATGGTCACTCAGCGTGCACCGCCGCTCACATCGGGCGGTCACGGATTTCAGAGGAGGGACAAGTTGATGACCCGACGATTGGCAATCGTCACCGCACCCGGTCTGATCCTTGCCATGGCGCTACAGGCTGAGCCTCGTGTCAAAGGTCACGCTCCGCGTTCATGGACTAGGGTCGCAGCCGGCATGGGTCGTCAGAAGATGCCCGTAGGAAACACCTAGGAGGGTTTCGGAAATGAAACGAGCAATAGTGCTCTTGACCGCACTCGCCACAGCCGCGGCGTTGGCCGTGCCCGCGGGTGCGGGGCCCGAAGACTTTCAGGCGGAAGGTCTCGTGGCCGAAAGCAGCTTCGAGGGATCGGCTGCCAAATCTGGAGAGACAGTCAGAGTCATCGTCCAGCTGGCCGACCAACCTCTCGCGTCCTACGACGGAGGTGTCAACGGAATCCCGGCGACCAGCCCAAGCGTCACCAAGAGGAGTCTCAACGCCAATTCGAAGGCGGCTCGTGACTACACCGCCTATCTCGAATCCAAGCAGCAGAGCTTCAAAGAAGCAGTCAGGAACGTGACTCCTGAAGCCAGATTGGGAGACGGGTATCAGGTGGCATTGAATGGCCTTTCGCTCGTGGCCACCGTGGAGGAGACAGCCAGAATCGCAACACTTCCAGGCGTCGTAGCCATACTCCCCGACCGGCTCGAGCAACCCAACACGGAGGTCAGCCCGGAGTTCATCGATGCGCCGGTCCTATGGGATCGGCTCGGAGGTCAGGGCAATGCGGGCGAGGGCGTCATCGTCGGGGTGCTCGATACCGGCGTTTGGCCAGAGCATCCGTCGTACACCGACCCCAGCCCCGTCGGAGGGGCCTACTCCGCGTCGCCGACCTCGCCAGGTTCCCACGGCTTCGGCTCCGGAGGGCCACGGAGCACATGTGACTTCGGCAACACGGCGTTCAACCCTGACGACGTGGCTTTCACCTGTAACAACAAGCTGATCGGCGCCTACTCCTTCCTCGACACCTACAAATTGGCGGTCGGGCTGATCCCGGCCGAGTTCGACTCGGCGCGGGATTCCAACGGTCACGGCACCCACACGTCGAGCACGGCGGCCGGCAACGGTGGGGTCGCAGCCTCCATATTTGGTGTCGACAGGGGCATTGTCTCCGGTATCGCACCCCGCGCCCATGTTGTCATGTATCGGGTCTGCGGTCTGGAGGGCTGCTTCCAGTCCGACTCGGTGCGTGCCGTGGAGCAAGCCATCCTCGACGATGTCGATGTGATCAACTTCTCGATCAGCGGTGGCGGCGCCCCGTACTCCGATCCGGTGTCCCTGGCCTTCTTGGCCGCCTATGACGCCGGCGTGCTCGTGTCGGCATCGGCCGGCAACTCGGGGCCGGGTGCAGACACAGTTGCCCACCGGGAGCCGTGGACGATGACGGTCGGGGCAAGCACCACCGACCGCCACTTCCTGAGCAC
>DASWKK010000157.1:0-15365 GCA_036396655.1 Acidimicrobiia bacterium | reverse complement strand
TGTGGGCCGGTGATCCGATGACCGGGGTGACCATCATCGTTCTCGACGAAGGGCTGGACACCGGACCGGTGTTGACCGCCCAGGCCATCGATATCGAACCGGAGGAGACGAACGGCGAACTGACCGCCCGGCTGGCCGATATGGGCGCCCGCCTCCTGACGAGCGTGCTGGCCGGCTATGTCCGAGGCGAGATCCATCCGGTGCCCCAAACCAACGATGGCATGGCCTACGCGGCCAAGGTCGAAGCCTCTGAGCGCCCGTTGCCCGTGGATGCGGTGGTGAAGGATGTGGTCAATCGGGTGCGGGCGCTGTCCCCGGAGCCGGGGGCCACCCTCCACATCGACGACGAGACGCTTCAGATACTGCGAGCGCGCCCCAGTGCGATTTCCCCTCGCACAGGCACCTGGCAAATGCACCTGGGCTCCCCTGTGGCTGGTGCTGCCGACGGCGGTGTCGAGCTGGTCGAGATCCAACCACCAGGCAAGAAGCCGATGAGCGGAGCGGCCTGGATACGGGGGCTTCGCCGGAGCTCGGGCATCATCGGGTGAGCGACCCTGTTGAGGCCAGGGCGATCGCGGCGGGTGTCATCGGCCGGGTCCTCCGCTCCGGGGCGTTCTCCAACGTGCTCGCCCACAAGGCCTCGGCAAGTCTCTCCCCTCAGGAGCGAGGGCGGGTCAAGAGTCTCGTATTCGGAGTGCTCCGCCGTCTCGAGACGATCGACGAGGCGATCGAGACGGGCACCGGCAGGAGGCCCGATGCGCTCGATGAAGGGATCCTCGATCGCCTCCGGGTGTCGGCATTCGAGATTCTGTACGGGGGCCTCCCTACGCCGATCGCAGTCAGTGCCGGTGTCGACCTGATTCGAGCCGAGAACCCGAGGGTGGCCGGGCTGGCGAACGCGACCTTGAGAAGTATCTCGACTCAGAACCTCGAACTCGAGAGCGAGATGGTGCTGCCCCATTGGCTCATGGTCCGGCTCGAGTCCGAGTGGGGCGAAGAGCCGGCTCACCAGTTCGCCCGGGCCTCGGCGATGGAACCGGAGAGAATCGTCCGTCTTCGAGCCGGAGGAGAGCCGGGCTTTGCCGGCATCGGGGGAGCGGTGGTCGCCGAGCCCGGGCCGTTGCCTCGAGGATCCGTGGTTCAGGACGCTGCTTCGATAGCGGTGGGGAACGTTGTCGGAGCAACACCTGGCATGAGGGTGCTCGACGTCGCCGCCGCACCCGGTGGCAAGACACTCCATCTGCTCGACCAGACCGGGGGTCGAGGGGTGGTGGCTCTCGACCGGCACACGCGGCGGGTTGAAGATGGCGCCAGGAGAGTCCCTCAGGCGCACTGGGTGGTGGGCGACGGGACGAAGCCTCCTTTCCGTGGCCGCTCGTTCGATCGCGTGCTTCTCGATGCGCCGTGCAGCGGGCTGGGGACCCTGCGTCGCCGGCCCGAGGTCAGGCTGCGAGTGGACGCCGACCAGGTTCAGGCCCTGTCCGCCCTCCAACGTGAGATGCTCGAGGCGGCAATGGGGCTGGTGGTGCCGGGCGGGCGGCTGGTCTATTCGGTGTGCACTGTGACGCCGGAGGAAACAGTGGAGGTGACTCGTGACTTTGACCTGCAACCACCCGACGTGCCAGGTGTAGTTTGGGGAAACGGGCGTCTTCTCGCCCCGCATTTGACGTCCACCGACGGGATGTTCATCGCTGTCCACCAGGCATGAGTGATGTCTCCTTACACTTGGCAGAGCAATGTCCGAGGTGAAGATCGCCCCATCGCTGCTCGCCGCAGACTTCGCATGTCTGGAGCGACACATCGAGCGTGTGGAGAAACAGGTCGATTGGCTCCACATCGACGTCATGGATGGTCACTTCGTGCCCAACGTCTCATTCGGAGTGCCGGTCGTGAAGGGCATAAGGCCGACCACCGATCTCTACTTCGACTGTCATCTGATGACCACCAACCCCGACGCGTATCTCCCCGATTTCGCCGAGGCGGGGGCCAATCTGGTGACCATGCACATCGAGGCGATCCCCGACCCGACACGGGCCGCCAAACAGGCCCGAGAGAACGGTCTCGACTTCGGGCTGGTGTGCAACCCCGGAACGCCTTTCTCTGCCATCAGCCCGTTCATGGAGCTGTGCGATGTCGTCCTCATCATGTCGGTCGAGCCGGGGTTCGGCGGTCAGAGCTTCATGCCGGAGATTCTCCCCAAACTGACGGCAGCAAGAGAATGGGTTGAGGATCGTGGTTTGCCAACCGATATTCAGGTCGACGGAGGAATCACTTCCGAAACGGCGCCTTTGGTCATTGCGGCCGGGGCGAACGTTCTCGTCGCCGGAACGGCGATCTTCGGAGCTGAGGATCCGTCGACGGCAGTAGCCGAACTGAGAAGGGCAGCATTGGAGATATGAGCGAAAGAGTCCTCATCGCAGACGACGATCCGGACATCCTTGCCGTCGTCCAGGTCAACTTCGAGCTGGAAGGCTTCGAGGTGGAGACCGCGGTCGACGGAGAAGACGCCCTGCAGAAGGCGACAGCCAATCCTCCCCACGTGATCGTCCTCGACATAATGATGCCGCGGATGGACGGTCTAACCGCTCTCCATCGGCTTCGGAGTCAGGCGTCGACAGGCAATATCCCGATCATCCTGCTCACCGCACGCGGGTTGCCGGAGGACAGGGTGCGTGGTCTGGAGTTGGGCGCCGACGACTACATCACCAAGCCGTTCGACATCAACGAGTTGGTGGCCCGGATCCGGGCGGTGGTGAGGAGGACTCAAGCAGCGCGCGACCTTTCGCCCCTCACCGGGTTACCGGGCAACTTCAAGATCACCGGCGAGGTCGAAGAGCGGATCGCCTCGGGTCGTGACTTCGCTCTCGTCCACGGTGATCTTGACAACTTCAAGGCGTTCAATGACCACTACGGCTTCATGCGCGGTGATGAGGTCATCCGCTTTTGTGCCAAGTGCTTCAACGACGCTTCCGACAGCCTTGGGATATCCGGGTCTTTTGTCGGCCACATCGGGGGTGACGACTTCGTCGCCATCATTCCCCCTGAGGTGTCCGAGCCGTTCTGCAAAGAAGTCATCGAGCGTTTCGACGACGGAGTTCTCGATTTGTACGACACCGCCGATGCCCTGCGGGGCTACATCGAAGTGATCGATCGTCGTGGTGAGCGATTCGCATTCCCGGTCGTCTCGCTTTCGCTCGGTGTCGCCTCCACCGACGTGCGGGAGATCTCGACACAATGGGAAGCTTCGGCGATCGCCGTGGAGATGAAAGAGTTCGCCAAGAAGCAGCCGGGCTCCACCTACCGGATCGATCGCCGCGTCGGGTAGTTCGGCGCCTGCGGCGTTGTATCGTCGCCGCGATGGGTTACATGCCGCCACGAGCGGAGCAATGATGTCTCACGCCGAGCACATGCGGCGCGCCATCGACCTGGCGGCACCCGAACGCCCCCACCCGAATCCGAGGGTCGGAGCGGTCGTGGTTGACGCGGACGGTGTCGTGGTGGGTGAGGGCGCCCATGTCGGTGTCGGACGTGCCCATGCGGAGGTGGTTGCTCTGCAGCAGGCAGGGGAGAGAGCCCGTGGCTCCACTTTGTATGTGACCCTCGAGCCATGCACCCACTACGGCGCGACTCCACCATGCGTCGATGCGATCATCGCATCCGGCGTGGCCCGTGTGGTGGTCGGAGCCATCGACCCCGATCCCCGCGTTTCCAGTCAGGGTGTCTCCCGGCTTGGTGAGGCCGGGGTAGAGGTTGTCATCGACGCCCTCGCCGCGGAGGCCGAAGCCGTCGATCAGCCCTATTTCCACCATCGAAGGACCGGTCTGCCCTTGGTGACGTTGAAGCTCGCCATGACACTCGACGGATCGGTGGCGGCCCTCGACGGGACTTCACAGTGGATCACCTCGGAGGAGGCCCGAACCGATTCGCACCGACTTCGCTCGTCGGTGGATGCAGTCGTGATCGGAGCGGGGACCTTGCGCGCCGACGATCCGATCCTCACCGCCCGCCTCGACGAGCCGATCGCTTCTCAACCGGTCCCGGTCATCGTCGCCGGAGACGAGCCGCTGCCTCGGGAGAGCCGGATCTGGGAACGGTCGCCGGTGGTGATCAGCTCGGGTCCCATCGAGATCCCTTCCGGTGAGCTGGTAGTGGTAGGTGCCGGTGACAGATACCCCGATCCAGAGGAATCGGCTCGGGCCCTGGCAGAACGGGGTCTGCTCGATCTTCTGTTGGAGGGCGGCGCCACACTTGCCGGTTCGTGGTGGCGCGCCGGTCTCGTCGGTCGGGGAGTCATCTATGTCGCGGCCCGGCTCGGCGGAGGAGAGGGTCTGTCGCCTCTAGGAGGAGACTTCCCGACCATGGCAAAATCGAGAGCTGTGACCATCCGCGAGGTGCGGATGGTCGGCCCCGATATCAGAATCGAGTTCGAGTGATGTTCACCGGGATCGTCGAGCACAAAGGGTCGGTGACACGGGCGGATAGAGCCGTGGACGGTATGCGAATCGTCGTCGACATCGGCCCGCTCACCGGTATCGAGGTGGGAAGCTCCGTGGCCGTGAACGGTGTGTGCCTCACCGCGGTGGGTTTGGGATCGGGTCAGGCGTCCTTTGACGTGGTGAGCGAGACGCTCGATCGGTCCAATCTTGGGTTGCTGGCTCCGGGCGCACCGGTCAATCTGGAGCTGCCCATGGCGGCCAATGGCCGTTTCGACGGGCACATAGTCCAAGGTCACGTGGATGGGGTCGGAGAGGTTGTTGGCATCGAGCCAGAGGGCGAAGCGACGAGGATGAGCCTCGCAGTGCCGCCAGGATTGATGCGATATGTCGTGGAGAAGGGCTCGGTCACGGTGGATGGGGTCAGTCTGACTGTGGCCGCCCTGACCGAGCATGGATTCGAGGTGGCTCTGATACCCCATTCCCTGGCGGTGACCAACCTCGGTTTGCGCAAGGTCGGGGACAAGGTCAACCTTGAGGTCGATGTGCTGGCCAAGTACGTCGAGAGACTCCTGAAAGCGAGCGAATGAGCTTCGCCCCGGTCGATGAGATCATCGCTGCGGTCGGTCGCGGCGACCTGGTCATCATGGTCGATGATGAGGATCGCGAGAACGAAGGCGATCTGATCATCGCCGCCGATGCGGCCACACCGGCCCAGGTGGCGTTCATGCTGAGGCACACCAGCGGCATCATTTGCCTCCCCATCGTCGGGGAGCGGCTCGATGAACTGGATCTGCCGATGATGGTGGCCCGGAACACGGATGTTCGGAGAACTGCTTTCACCGTCTCCATCGATTCCATGCAAGGGACGACCACCGGCATCTCGGCGTCCGACCGTTGGCAGACGATTCGGGCCGTGCTCAATCCCGATACCCAGCCTCACGACCTGGCCCGACCCGGGCACCTCTACCCCCTGCGATACGAGCCCGGTGGGGTGCTGAAGCGGGCCGGTCATACCGAGGCGGCTGTCGACCTGGCCCGCCTCTCCGGGCGGTATCCGGCTGGTGTGCTGGCCGAGGTGATGAATGACGACGGCTCGGTGGCCCGGCTCCCCGAGCTGGAGGAGTTCGCCCGCGAGCACGGGCTGTTGATCGGGACGATCTCGGACCTGATCTCGTACCGGCGTCATCAAGAGAAACTGGTGGAGCGGGTGGTCGAGGCGAGAATTCCCACCGATCACGGGACTTTCACCGCCGTCGGCTTTAGGTCGCTGGTCGATGACCGACAGCACATCGCACTGATGATGGGTGACATCGGCGATGGCCAGTCGGTGCTCACCCGGGTCCACTCCGAGTGTCTCACCGGCGACGTATTTGGGAGCCTGCGTTGCGACTGCGGTGATCAGTTGGATCAAGCTTTGGCCAGGGTGGCCGCCGAGGGCAGAGGCGTAGTGCTCTACATCAGAGGTCATGAGGGTCGTGGCATCGGGCTTCTCCACAAGCTGGCCGCGTACAAGCTCCAGGACGAAGGGTTCGACACGGTTGACGCCAATCTCAACCTCGGTCTTCCGGTCGACGCCCGGGACTATGGGGTTGGAGCCCAGATCCTCTACGACCTCGGGGTTCGCTCGATGCGGCTGATGACCAACAACCCCACCAAGCGGGCAGGCATCGAGGGCTACGGTCTCTCGATTCTCGAGCAGGTCCCGCTTTGGGTCGACGCCAACGACGAGAACCGGGACTATCTCAACGCCAAAGCCACCCGTCTTGGCCATCAGATGGACCTGGGCCAAGGAGCATGACCCGACTCGTCGAAGGTGATCGGGACGGGAGCGGGCTTCACGTCGGCGTGGTTGTCGCCACCTGGAATCAAACGGTCACCGACCAGCTGCTCGAAGGGGCGTTGGGGCGTCTCGCCGAGTTGGGGGCCGAGGCGACGGTGCTCAGGGTTCCCGGTGCGCTGGAGCTGCCGCTAGGGGCGCGCAGTCTGGCCGAGGCAGGGTGTCATGCGGTGGTTGCCATCGGCACCGTGATTCGTGGCGACACCGACCACTACGAGATCGTGGTGCGGGAGTCGACGGGCGGTGTCGCCCGGGTTGCCCTCGACACCGGCATCCCGGTGACCAACGCCATCCTCGCGGTCGATGACTACTCCCACGCCGTGGAGCGCGCCGGGCAAGGGCCCTCGAACAAAGGATACGAGGCGGCCGAAGCCGCGGTTCTGACTGCCGTGGCGTTGCGAAGACTGGGAGAGGGCTGAGATCGGACTATCGGTTTCAAGGGCCTCACTGGTAACCTTGCGGGCACAATCGAGAGCAAGAGCGGAAGCTGCTGCTTCCCCACCCGGCCGCCGTCAGCAACGGGCGAGCCGTGGTCCGATCAGCCGAAGCGCTCGGCTTATTGCAGCAGGTCGCCACTTGCTGCTTTTTTATTGCAATCAACAGGAGGTATCAGCATCAACGAGCTCCGTGTGAACGGCGCGATCAGAGCCAAAGAGGTGCTTGTGATAGCACCGGATGGCGCACAGATCGGGGTGAAGAAACTGAACGAGGCGTTGTGGCTGGCAGAGCAGCTCGATCTGGATCTCGTCGAAGTGGCACCCAACGCCAAGCCCCCGGTGTGCCGACTGATGGATTTCGGGAAGTACAAGTACGAGCAGTCGGTGAAAGCACGCGAAGCTCGAAAGAAGCAGACCCGGACCACGATCAAAGAGCTACGGATGAAGGTGCGGATCGGAGACCACGACTTCGACATCACCCGACGCAAGGCGGAGGACTTCCTGGCGGAGGGCGACAAGGTCAAGGTGACGATGCGGTTCCGGGGCCGTGAGCAGGAGCGTCCCAGCTTCGGTAAGGACTTGCTCGACCGATTGGCCGAGGATCTGTCCGGGGTGGGTGTCGTCGAGCAGAACCCCAAGCTCGAAGGACGGAGCATGACGATGGTGATCGCCCCAGCCAGGAGGCCACGGGCGGCCTCGGTGGATCACGCCGAAGAGGAGTAGGGATGAAAAGGAGGAAGCTGTGCCCAAGATGAAGACTCACAGCGGTGCCAAGAAGAGGATCAAGGTGACTGGCTCCGGCAAGTACATGAGACGCCAATCCGGGCGCGGTCACTATCGCCTGGCCAAGGGCAAGAACACTTTTCGTCGCAGGTCGGGAGATGTGGATCTTGCTCCGGGCGACGTCCGGGTCGCCAAGAAGTTGCTCGGTCGTTGAGAACCCTGGAGGTATGAGATGGCACGTGCCAAACGCGCGGTTCACGCCAAGAAGTCACACAAGAAAGTGCTCGACCGGGCCAAAGGATACAAAGGCGCCAGGAGCCGTCGCTATCGGACCGCAAACGAGCAGGTCATGCACGCGATGCAGGATGCCTATCGGGATCGGCGCGCCCGCAAGGGAGAGTTCCGTCGGCTCTGGATAGCACGCATCAACGCGGCTGCCCGGCAGAATGGCACCACCTATTCAGCGCTCATTGCCGGCCTCAAGTCCGCCGAGATCGAGGTTGATCGCAAAATGCTGGCCGAGATGGCGGTCAACGACCCGGGCGCCTTCGCCCAGCTCGTAGAGGCCTCCAAGCAGAGCTGATCTCGGTATCCCTGATGGAGCCGGCTCACAGCCAGCGCAACCAGCATGTGGTGGAGGCGGCCAGGCTCCACCGCGCTCGGGAGCGTCGGGACCGTGGCCGCACACTGGCCGAAGGCCCCAATCTCCTCGACGTGGCCCTCGCCGCCGGTGTGATCCCGGAAATGGTCTTCGCACTCAGCGACGATGATCGCACGGCGGAACTGGCCGGTCATCATGGCTTCGAGCTGATCCTGGTCGACCAGGGCGGTCTGAGGAGAGTCGCCGGAACCACAACTCCCCGTGGCCCGGTCGCAGTGCTGGAGATCCCGGCGGGGTCGATTGGCCATGGACCCGGATTGCTCGTCTCCTGGGCGGTCAGCGACCCGGGCAATGTGGGGACCCTGATTCGCACGGCGGCGGCTTTCGCCTGGGACTTCGGGTATACCACGGGCACCTCCGACCCCTGGTCGCCCAAGGTGCTACGCGCCGGTGCCGGCGGCCACTTCCTGATCGGTATCCATCAGGTCGGATCTGTGGAAGACCTGGAGAAGGCCGGCTACGTCCCGGTCGCGACGATCGTGGCCGGTGGCATGCCACCCTCGGCCTTGGGCCCCGGTCGGTACGCCGTTCTGGTGGGCGAGGAGTCTTCGGGCCTCCCGGCCGATGTCGTTGACCGATCCAGGGTCAAGGTGACCATTCCCATGGCGAGTGGTCAGGAGAGCCTGAACGCTGCCATGGCCGCAGGCATGATCGTGTACGAGCTTTCGAAACCCGAAGGAGAGGGTGAGGGGCGGGTCTAACCTGCCGCCGACATGGATCCCAGATCGGCGCTCGATGGTGTGCTGGCTGAGGCACCTGCGGCCATCGAAGGTGCCTCGTCTCTCGACGAGCTCGATCGCGTCGAAAACACCCTCTTGGGCAAGGGCTCGACGATTGGCGACGTCAGACGCTCGATGGGGGTCATCGCCGCAGAGGAGCGACCTCTGGTCGGTGCCAGGCTGAAAGAGGTCACGGACTCGATCCAGGCGATCCTCTCCAGTCGGAGAGTCGAGTTGGAGGTCGAGGATGAGGCCCGACGTCTCAGGGAGGGGCGGATCGACGTCACCCTCGAGTCTCACGTCTTTCCGCGCGGGTCGCTGCATCTGATACAGCAGACGATCGACGAGATCGTCGACATCTTCGTCGGACTCGGGTACCGGGTGGCCGACGGTCCTGAAGCCGAGCTTGCCTGGTACAACTTCGACGCCCTCAACACACCCCCCACACATCCCAGTCGTCTCGAATCGGATACCGTCTACCTGGACTACGGCGAAGCCGGCGACGAGGTGCTGCTTCGCACCCAGACCTCACCGGTTCAAGTCAGATGGATGGAGGAGCACAGCCCGCCCGTCTATGTCGTGGTGCCGGGGAAGGTCTATCGCAAGGAGACGACCGACGCCACCCACCTTCCCGTGTTCCATCAGATCGAAGGGTTGGCTGTCGACGAGTCGATCCAGTTCTCGGACCTCAAAGGCACACTGGCCCACTTCTCACGCGAGTTCTTCGGCGCCAAGACAACGGTGAGACTGAGACCCCACTTCTTTCCCTTCACCGAGCCGAGCGCCGAGCTCGATGTCTCTTGCTTTGCGTGTGATGGAGGCGTGCCCGGGTGCAGGGTTTGTGGCGGCGCCGGGTGGCTGGAGATGCTCGGCTGTGGAATGGTGGACCCCAACGTGCTCGGGGCGGTCGGGTACGACCCATCGCAGTTGTCGGGGTTCGCCTTCGGCATGGGTGTGGAGCGGATGGCCATGGTGAGGCACGGCATCAATGACATTCGCCACTTCGTTGACAATGACCTGCGATTCCTGCGGCAATTCTGATGAGAGTCCCGCTCCGCTGGCTCCAGGAGTTCATCGACCTGCCGACAACCGACCCTGCGCAGCTGTCCACGGTTCTGGCCATGCTCGGCCATGACGTGGAGGGCTACGAGATCCTCGAGCCCGGATGGACTGATGTGGTGGTTGGGAGGGTCGACCAGATTGCCCCTCATCCGGACGCCGACAAGATCCGGGTCTGCCAGGTCGATACCGGGTCGGGCCCTGAACAGATCATCTGCGGCGCGTGGAACTTCTCGGAGGGCGCGTTCGTGGCAGTGGCACGGCCCGGTGCGGTATTGCCCGGTGAGTTCCAGATCGGCCAGAGAACCATCCGGGGGATCGAGTCCAATGGGATGATCTGCTCGGAGAAGGAGTTGGGGCTGGGTGATGACCACACCGGGATCCTGGTGCTCGACGGCAAGCCGACGCTGGGAGCAGAGTTCGCTGACCTGCTCGAACTCCCCGATGTCGTGATCGACCTGGCGATCACCCCAAACCGGCCTGACGCAATGTCACTCGTGGGAATCGCCCGCGATCTGGCCGCCCACTACCAGATCGAACACAGGGTCCCCCCCCGGCAGGTCCCCACCGTGCCCGGGTCGCCGGCCATTGAGGTGGAGATAGCGGATGCGGTCGGCTGTCGGCGTTTCACTGCACGCGCGATCAGGGGGGTGATGGTGGGAAGGTCGCCGCTCTGGGTCCGGCACCGCCTGAGCAAGGCCGGGATCCGCGCCATCTCCAATGTGGTCGACGTCACCAACTATGTGATGCTCGAGCTGGGCCATCCGCTTCATGCCTTCGACGCCGACTCGATAGCCGGCGACCGGCTGGTGGTGAAACGCGCCGACCCTGGAGAGAAGTTGGTCACCCTCGATGGGGTGGAACGCGATCTGTCACCCGAGGACTTGATCATCTACGACAGCGAAGGCCCGACATCGATGTCGGGCACCATGGGTGGGGCAAGGTCGGAGGTCTCACCACAGACGGTGAACGTTCTCATGGAGGCCGCGTCGTGGGATCCGCCCACGATCATGTACATGTCGCGGCGACATGGCCTGAGATCGGAGGCTTCGACGAGATTCGAGAGAGGTGTCGACCCGAATCTGACCGACGAGGCGGATGCCAGGGCGGCAGCGATGGTCGCGGAGTTGGCCGGTGGGGCGGTCCTGGAAGACGTGATCGACGAGATCCCGACACCGGTCGAGCCGATCGCCATCGAGCTCGAGCTGGCCGAGGTCGAGCGGCAGCTGGGACCGGGCTTCACCAGCGACATCGTCACCGACATCCTGACCCGATTGGGGATGGTGGTCGAGGGAGATGACCCGCTCACGGTCGAAGTGCCGACCTATCGCCCCGATGTGACCCGATCGGCGGACCTGATCGAGGAAGTTGCCCGCATCTACGGCTACGACAGGTTCGAGGCGACAGTGCCCCTGGGGGCCACCGGCGGGCTTACCCGGGAGCAGAAGCGCCTCCGGGCGCTCAACGCCGCGCTGGTCGGGATAGGTCTCAACCAGGCAGTGACACTCCCGTTCGTCAATGTGGAAGACCTGAGTCGGATGGGTTGGACGGACCCACGACCCTTGCTGCGGGTCAAAAACCCGCTCCGCGAGGAGGAGGGGACGCTTCGTCCCACAATGTTGCCCGGGCTCATCAACGCAGTCCGATTCAATCTGTCACACGGTTCTCAAGCTGTGTCACTGTTCGAGACGGCGCGGGTGTTCGTTGCCGATCCCTGGCCTGATGACCCTCGTCTTCCCACCCAGATCGACAAGCTCGCTTGGGTCATGATCGGCGAGTTCGGGCCTTCGGTTCTGGGGATGGCGACCCCTGCGGCCGATTCGACGATGTCGCTGTCGTTGCTCAGGCATGTCATGGCGTTGCTGGGTCATGCCGAATTCACGCTCGAGCCCGCCGAGCCGCCCGGATATCACCCCGGGAGGTCCGCCGCTATCAGGCTGGCCGGGTATGTGATCGGGCACGTGGGTGAGCTGAGCCCGCGCGCCGTTCGCGAGTTCGAGCTCCCGGGACGGGTGGCGATCGCAGAGCTCGACCTCAATCCGATCCTGATCCCGCCCGATCCCGCGCTGGCCAGGTCGCCGTCGGTTTTCCCCCATGTCGATTTCGATCTCTCCTTTCTCCTCCCGGTGGACCTCGAAGTCGCCGGCCTTCTCAGGGAAAGCGTTGAAGCCGGTGCCGGTCTCGTGGAATCTGCTCGCGTCTTCGACGAGTTTCGGGGGCCGGGAGTAGATGAAGGCAAACGAGCCGTGGCCATCCGTTACCGGCTCCGCGCCGAAGACCACACGCTCACCAACGAAGAGGTGTCTCCGATCCGAGCCGCGATGATCGCCGCGGTCGAGGCTATCGGGGCCCAACTGCGAGGCGCCTGAGCGTGGATCTGGCCGAGCTGTTGGCGGGCAAGCCGGAAGAGGCTGCGCCGCTCCTGGTCGGGTCCTACCTCGTGTCGGAGGTTGGCGGTCGGCTGGTGAAGGCCCGCCTCACGGAAGTAGAGGCATACAAAGGCTCCGACGATCCGGCCTCTCACGCCTTCCGGGGCCGAACCGGGCGCAACGGTTCCATGTTCGAGCGCCCGGGCACCCTCTACGTCTACCGCTCCTACGGCATCCACTGGTGTGGCAACGTGGCGGCCGGCCCCGAAGGGGTGGGTTGGGGGATCCTGTTCCGGGGCGGGGAGATCGTCGAGGGACTCGGGGTCGCCAGGTCCCGGCGGGGACGTGAGGACGACCTGGCCAACGGCCCCGGCAAGCTGACCCAGGCACTCGGCATCGACCATTCCCATGATGGGACCTATCTGCTCGACGCGGGATCGGAACTGCGAATCGAATCCGGACCGGTCCCGGCGATGGTCATGGCCACTCCCCGAGTCGGGATCACCAAAGCCGAAAACCGGCCGTGGCGTTTCGTCGAGGTGACAACGGCGACAGGCGGCTGATCTCCGACCCGGCTTGTTTACCCTCCCAATATCGATGAGACCTGACGAACAGCTTCCCCTACTCCTCCGCCACACCGACCAGGTCGTTCCGGCCGAGGACTTATCTCGAAAACTGGAGCTGGGCCGCCCGCTTCGAGTGAAGCTGGGTCTCGACCCGACTGCCCCGTCGGTGACCCTGGGGTGGGCCGTAGTGCTGCGCAAGTTGCGCAACTTTCAGGAGATGGGCCACATTGCAGTGTTGATCGTCGGCGACTTCACCGCTCGCGTCGGGGATCCATCATTGCAAAGCGACACCCGCAAGCGACTGACGGCCGAAGAGGTGAACGGATACGCCGAGAACGTGTTGAGCCAGTTCCGCAAAGTGCTCCTCCCGGACAATCTCGAGATACGCCGCAACTCGGATTGGCTAGGCGCACTCGACATGGGAGGGCTGCTCGAGCTCACCTCGGCGGCGACCGTCGCCCAGATGCTCGAACGATCCGATTTTGCCAATCGCTACCAGGAGGGCACCCCTATCTCGGTGATGGAGTTCCTCTACCCCCTGCTCCAGGGCTACGACTCGGTGGCGGTGGAGGCCGACGTCGAGCTGGGTGGCACCGACCAGCTTTGGAACCTGATGATGGGGCGCGTGGTCCAGGAGAGATACGGCATGTCGCCTCAGGTGGCGATGACGATGCCGCTGCTGGTAGGAACCGATGGCGCCAAGAAGATGTCTCAGTCCCTGGGCAATTACATCGGAGTCGAGGACGAGCCGTCGGAGATGTTCGGCAAGACGATGAGTCTGCCCGACAGCGCGATGTCCGAATGGTTCCGTCTCGCCGCCGACTTCGACTCGACCGAATTGGAGGAGATCGAGGCGGGCCTCGCCGTAGGCACCCTGCACCCCGGGGAGACCAAGCGTCGTCTCGCCCGCGCCGTGACCGCCCTCTACTGGGGCGATGAGAAGGCGGTAGCCGCAGAAGCCGAGTTCGACCAGGTGTTCAAACATGGTGGAATTCCCGACGACATCGACGTGTTTTCGCTGGGGCAGGACCAAAAGATCCAGGTTCCTGGGCTGATTCGAGACGCCATGGGCCTATCCGGCTCGGAGGCGAGACGGCTGCTGGCTCAAGGAGCGGTGAAGCTCGATGGCGAGCTTGTGGAGGCCCAGGAGTTGCCCCGGGAGGCGCTGGTGGGGCGGGTTCTGCAGGTTGGCAAGCGACGATTCGTGAGACTCGTTGCCTAACTTGACTAACCGGGCGGGGTCGGTACTATTCGACTCCCGGCTGGAGAACCATTCTCCGGCCACCCACTAGCAACCGGGACGGGGCCTATTGGCGCGTCGGCCCGGATTCACTTTGTATCGGGGCCGCGATATGATCGCCGGCCCGCCTGACTCAGGTGGGAGCATTGGGCTCCTTGACAACTGAACAATGTGCCAAAAGCCAGCATGCACACCCACTTCGACGACTTCGGTCGGTGAGGTGTGGTGAGCATCTATAAATACAGCAATCAAGCTCTAGGGCCCCTCACGGGCCCTGGACCCAAATTGCAAACTCAGACTGACAGGATTGGCGAGCGCCCTTTGGGGCACGAGCCTTGAATGTACGTTGGAGAGTTTGATCCTGGCTCAGGACGAACGCTGGCGGCGTGCCTAATGCATGCAAGTCGAGCGACGCATGCCGGAGGGGTAACCCACTGGCATGACGGAGCGGCGAACGGGTGAGTAACACGTGAGCAACCTGCCCCACAGACCGGGATAGCCCAGGGAAACCTGGATTAATACCGGATATCCTCGAATGACCACATGATCGCTCGAGGAAATGCCTTTGTGCTGTGGGATGGGCTCGCGGCTTATCAGCTAGTTGGTGGGGTAACGGCCTACCAAGGCATTGACGAGTAGCTGGTCTGAGAGGACGATCAGCCACACTGGGACTGAGACACGGCCCAGACTCCTACGGGAGGCAGCAGCAGGGAATCTTGCGCAATGGGCGAAAGCCTGACGCAGCAACGCCGCGTGGGGGATGAAGGCCTTCGGGTTGTAAACCCCTTTCAGGAGGGAAGAAATTGACGGTACCTCCAAAAGAAGCACCGGCCAACTACGTGCCAGCAGCCGCGGTAATACGTAGGGTGCGAGCGTTATCCGGAATCATTGGGCGTAAAGAGCTCGTAGGCGGTTCAGCAAGTCGGCCGTGAAAGTCCGAGGCTCAACCTCGGAATTGCAGCCGATACTGCTGTGACTCGAGTCCGGTAGAGGAGAACGGAATTCCCGGTGTAGCGGTGAAATGCGCAGATATCGGGAGGAACACCAGTAGCGAAGGCGGTTCTCTGGGCCGGCACTGACGCTGAGGAGCGAAAGCGTGGGGAGCAAACAGGATTAGATACCCTGGTAGTCCACGCTGTAAACGTTGGATACTAGGTGTGGCGGTCTTACCAATGACTGCCGTGCCGAAGCTAACGCATTAAGTATCCCGCCTGGGGAGTACGGCCGCAAGGCTAAAACTCAAAGGAATTGACGGGTCCCCGCACAAGCGGCGGAGCATGCGGCTTAATTCGATGCAACCCGAAGAACCTTACCTGGG
>DASWKK010000156.1:0-11427 GCA_036396655.1 Acidimicrobiia bacterium | reverse complement strand
ACCCCGCCCGGGTGACGGTGATCCCGCGTGGTGTGCCGATGCCCGACCTGGCCAACCCTGCCTCTCGTGAGGAGCTGGGTCTGCCCGCTGGCCCGCTGGTCGTCAACGTAGGGAGACTGGCCCCGCAGAAGGGCCAGGTGTTTCTAGTGGAAGCATTTGCCCGGGTCAAGGAGACGGTGCCCGACGCCGGTCTGGTGATCGTTGGCAAAGAAGGGGCAGCGGAGCGCGAGGTGAGGGAGGCGATCCAACGTCATGGCCTCACCGGCAGTGTCACCATCGTCGGCTATTCGACACGAGTGACCCACTACCTGGCCCATGCCCACGTGTTCGCCTTTCCTTCGGTGATGGAGGGGCTGGGGACGTCGGTTCTCGAAGCCATGGCCTGTGGGGTGCCGGTAGTGGCGTTCGACATCCCCCCGGTCCGGGAAGTCACCGTGGACGGCGAGTACGGCAAGCTGGTGCCGGTTGGGGAAGTCGACTCGTTCGCCTCCTCTCTGCTCGAGCATCTGCAGGCAGAGAAACAGGTGGATGCCCGCTCGGTCGAGTGGGTGAGGACCCACCACGATCTGGCCCGGATCGCATCGCTGGTGGAGGGTCTTCTCCGGAGCGCGACGAAAAGGGAGCTGGGGCAGGGTTAGCCTCCGGGTCAACTATGACACGCATCTATCTATCTCCTCCCGACGTCACCGCGGACGACAAGGCTGCGATCGTCCGGGCCTTCGACGGCGGCTGGATCGCCCCGTTGGGCCCCGAGGTAGACGCCTTCGAGGTTGAGCTCGCCGCGGCGACAGAAAGGGATCATTGTGCCGCCCTCTCCAGCGGCACCGCCGCCCTGCATCTCGCCCTGGAGATCCTGGGAGTCGGCCCCGGAGACCGGGTCCTCGTCTCCTCCCTCACTTTCGCCGCCACGGCCAATGCGATTCGTTACACCGGGGCGGAGCCGGTCTTCATCGACAGCGACGAGGCGTCTTGGAACATGGACCCGGACCTTCTTGCCGAGGGTCTGGCTTCGGGCGGGCGGTTCGCCGCGTGCGTTGTGGTCGACATCTACGGACAGGCCGCCGACTACGACCGGATTGCCGCTATTTGCTCCCAAGCAGGCGTCCCCCTGATCGAGGATGCCGCCGAGGCCCTCGGCGCAACTTATCGGGGGAAACGAGCCGGTGGGTTTGGCGAGATTTCGACCCTCTCTTTCAACGGCAACAAGATCATCACCACCAGTGGCGGGGGAGCCCTGGTCACCGACAACGAGGGATGGGCGCAACGCGCCCGCTGGCTGGCCACCCAGGCCAGGGAACCGGCACCTCACTACGAGCATCGTGAGATCGGGTACAACTATCGGTTGTCGAATCTGCTGGCGGCGCTGGGTCGGTCCCAACTCGCCGATCTCGAGCGCCGGGTGGCGGTGCGGAGAGAGCACAACCAGTTTTACCGCGAGGCGCTGTCAGACCTCCCCGGCATCGACTTCATGCCGGAGGCGCCCGGGGCCCGCTCGATGTTCTGGCTGACCTGCCTCACTATCGACCCCAGCGAAGCCGGTGTCGACAGAGAGCAGATCCGGCTACATCTCGAACAGCTCGACATCGAGGCAAGACCGGTGTGGAAACCGATGCATCTTCAGCCGGTGTTCGCCGGATCCGAGGCTTTCGGGGGGTCGGTGTCACAACGACTCTTCGTCAACGGTCTCTGTCTGCCCAGTGGGTCGAATCTGGCCGCTGACGACCGCGACCGGGTTGTTTCCGCGATTCGGGACGTCTTCGCGAAGAGCTGACCACTCGACCGGATTGAGCGGCCGCCGGCATGTGGCGCCGACCCGACAGGTACCCTCAGCCAGGTGAAGCCGGTCCTCACCGCCGATGAATACAGACGGGTCGACCAGGCGTACACCGGTGACCTGGATCGGGCCATGGACCGGGCTGGCTTCGGTGTCGCCCTGGCCGTCGCCGGGCGCGGGATCGGATACGGATCGCGGGTGGTCGTCCTGGCAGGTCCGGGCAACAATGGCGGGGACGGCTATGTGGCTGCTCGTTATCTGAGTCGGCGTGGTGTCCAGGTAGAGGTCCACTCTCTTGGGGCACCGAGAACCCCAACGGCGATCAAGGCGGCTTCGCTGGCTTCGGCCGGTGGCGTGTCGGTGACCCCGCTCGGCTCGGTGGTCGAGGCAGATCTCGTCATTGATGCGCTCTTCGGTGGCGGTGTTCGGGGGGGTCTGCCGAGCGATGTCGCGGCCTGGATTGAAACCCGGGCACCGGTTGTGGCCGTCGACTATCCGACTGGTCTCGACCCGAACACGGGTCAGGCGGAAGAGGGAGCGTTCCATGCTGTGGCGACCGTCACGTTCCAGACGCTGAAAACCGGCCATGTGATCGGAGTCGGCCCCGACCATTGCGGTGAGGTGATCGTCGTCGACATCGGGATAGAGGGCGGCGAGCCGTCGATGTGGGTGGCAGAGATGACCGATGCCCCTCGTCCCCGACGATCGAGGACTGCACACAAGTGGTCGGCCGGGTCGGTCCTCGTGGTCGGAGGATCGACCGGGATGACCGGAGCCGCGGTTTTCGCCGGGCGGGCAGCACTCGGCTTCGGCGCCGGATCGGTGGCGGTAGCCACATCCCGTCCTGATCTGGTGGCGGCCCTGGCTCCCGAGCTGCTCACGGTTGGGCTCGACGAAGCACAGGATCGTCTCGACCGCTTCGAGGTGGTGATCGCCGGGCCGGGGCTGAGTGAAATCGACCTCGACAAAGCGATGTCGATCGTTGCCAAGGCTTCCAACGTCCTGCTCGACGCCGGAGCGCTGCTCGCTCGCGTCGTGGATGCCGCGGTGGAGGGGACGGCGAACGTCGTGGTGACTCCACATGCCGGCGAGTTCGAGAGGATTGCCGGGACCGAGGCCGGAGCTCTCGCCGCCGGTGCCTACTCGAAGAAGACCGGTGCAACGGTATTGCTCAAGGGCAACCCGACCCTGGTCAGCGACGGGAGCGCCCCCGTGCTGGTGCGAACCGGTGGCCCTGAGTTGGCCAGCATTGGCACCGGTGACGTGCTCTCCGGAGTGATCGGCGCACTCTGGGCGAGAGGGCTCGATCCCCACACCGCGGCGGTGTCCGGGGCCTATTGGCACGGTGTCGCCGGGGCCAACCTCGCCCGTTCGAGGACAGTCACGGCCGATCGACTCGCGTCCCACGTGGCGCGTTATGCCGGATGAGACCGACTTACGCCGAGATCGACCTCGCCGCGATCCGCCACAACGTGTCGGGTTTCGTGGAGCTGTTGGCACCATCGGAGGTCTGCGTCGTGGTCAAAGCCGATGCATACGGTCACGGCGATGTGCCAGTAGCCGAGGCGGCTCTCGATGCGGGGGCCCCCTGGCTAGCAGTTGCGCTGGTGGAGGAGGGGATACGGCTGCGCGAAGCCGGGATCGAGGCACCGGTGCTCGTACTTTCCGAACCGGAGCCCAGGGCGGCGCCGGACGTCGCGGCATGGGGTCTGACTCCGACTGTCTATTCACCTGCGTTCGTCGAGGCACTTGCCGCCACGGGCGCCTCCCTGGCAGCTCACGTCAAGGTGGACACCGGCATGCATCGGGTCGGATCCGCCCCCGAGCAAATCGCCAACCTCATCTCTGCCGTCCGCGCCTCGAGCAACATCAAAGTGGCGGCACTCTGGACCCACTTCTCGGTTGCCGACGAGGATCCTGAGTTCACCCGACGACAGATAGCGCTCTTCGACGAGGTCGTGTCCGGGTTCGATGTGCCTGCTACCCACATGGCAAACACCGCCGCCGCCGCCCTGTTTCCCGAGACACGCCGTTCCATGTGCCGGATCGGGCTCGGCAGCTACGGACTGCACCCGTGCGCCGAGACCAGAGACGTGATCGATCTCCAGCCGGCAATGCGCATCGTGAGCCACGTGGCTCACACCCGCCGGCTCCGAGTCGGGACCCGACCGAGTTATGGGCGAATCAGGGCTTTGCCGGCCGATGCTTGGGTGGCAACGGTCCCCATCGGCTACGCCGACGGCTTTCCGCGAGGTCTCTCCCGGGGGGCTGTGGTCCTCATCGGTGGTCGGAGGCACTCCTTGGCCGGGTCGGTCACCATGGACCAGATCGTTGTCGACGTCGGCGAAGCGGGTGTCGGGATCGGTGATGAGGTGGTACTGCTGGGGCAGCAGGGTGATGGCGAGGTGACCGCCGACGAGTGGGCCGACCTTCTCCAGACCATCTCGTATGAAGTCGTGTGCGGCATTGGTCCCCGGGTCCCGAGGAGGTATTTGGAGTGAACAACTCGATTACGGCGGTGCCCGGGGTAGCCGTTGGGCACTGGTCCGACTACGACGCCGAGACGGGGTGCACCGTCGTCGTTTTCCCCGAGCCCAATGTCGCCGCTGCCGAGGTCAGAGGAGCGGCGCCGGGGTCACGGGAGACGGCTCTGCTCGAGCACGGGATGCGGATCGAGCAGGTCCAAGCCATCCTGCTCACCGGGGGGAGCGCGTTTGGCCTGGCAGCCGCCGACGGAGTGGTCCGGGCCTTGGAGGCGGACGGGAGGGGTCATCCCACTGCGGTAGCCCGGGTCCCGATCGTGCCCGCCGCGGTGGTGTTCGACCTCAAGCCGGATGGTGGCGCGATCCGCCCCGGGCCCGACCAGGGCGAGGCTGCGTACCGCTCGGCCTCGACCGAACCGGTGATCTCGGGTCGGATCGGTGCCGGCACCGGCACCACCGTGGCCAAGTGGCGCGGATTCGAGCACATGCAGCCTGGTGGCCTTGGGTCGGCGATCAGGCCTGCTGGTGAGGCGACGGTGGGGGCGTTGGTGGTGGTCAACGCGGTTGGCGACATATTCACCATCACCGGCGAGTCGCTGACCGGGGGCGATCACGAGCCAGGACCACCGGCGCCTTTTCCCGAGCCGCTGGCGAATACGACGCTGGTCGTGCTTGCCACCGATGCGGCTCTGTCCCGTTCCTTCCTGAGCCGGCTGGCGGTGCGCTCACAGGATGCTCTCGCCGCCTGCATCCGGCCCACGCACACCCGCTTCGATGGTGACATCGTCTTCGCCGTCGCCTGCGGCCCCATCGAGGGCGACGTCGAGACTCTCTCCGAGGCCGCCTTCGGCGCCACCGCCGCTGCGGTGGAGCGGGCGGTTCGCGCCGCCGCCGAGTGACGTCGCGAACCCTGGCGGTCCTCGACGTCGGGCGCGACCCGGTCGTTGCGGCGACCAAGGTCGATTCGCGCCCCTGGTCGGCTGATCGCTTTGCCACAATGGGGGGACGGTGAGCGACAGCATCCAGATCCTCGAGGACCTCAAGACGCGCGCCCTCGTCTGCACCCAATGCGGGCTCGCCGAAACGAGGACTCAGGTCGTCTTTGGCGTCGGGGATCCGCAGGCAAGGCTCATGTTCGTCGGCGAGGCGCCCGGCAAGAACGAAGACCTCCAGGGCGAACCGTTCGTCGGTGCCGCCGGCAGGCTGCTCGACTCATTGCTCGAAGAGGTCGGACTTGGTCGTTCCGATGTCTATATCGCCAACGTTCTCAAATGCCGTCCCCCCGGAAATCGCGATCCGAAAGCCGAAGAGATCGACGCGTGCAAGGGATACCTCCGGGAGCAGATACGGCTCATCTCGCCCGAGGTCGTGGTGACTCTGGGCAATTTCGCCACCAAGCTGCTGCTCAATACCGAGGTCGGCATCACCCGGCTCCGGGGTCGGCCACATCGCTGGTGGCTCGGTGCCGTCCTGGTGCCGACGTTTCACCCGGCTGCGGCTCTGCGCGGTGGCGACCGGGTCACCGACCAGATGCGAGCGGACTTCGCTGTCGTCAGAGCCCTCCTCGATCCCTCGGTGGAGAAGGCCGAGGGATCGGCGGCTGGGCAGGATGATGCTGCTCAAATGGAGCTGTTCGGATGATCGAAGCTCTTTGCCCCACTGAAGCCGAGACGCGGGCCGTCGCTCGTCGTCTTGCCGCGCTGCTGCGGCCCGGTGATGTGATCCTGCTGACCGGCGGCCTCGGCGTCGGCAAGACCTTGTTCACGGGAGGCCTTGCCTCGGGGCTCGGGGTTGAGGAGCAGGTTCTGAGCCCTTCGTTTGTCTTCGTGCGCCAGTACCGCACCGGGTTTCTCCCGGTGATTCACGTCGATGTCTACCGCCTCAACTCACTGAACGAGTTCGACGACCTCGAGGTATTCGATCTGGCTCAAAACGGCGTGGTGGTTATCGAGTGGGGCGACGCTCTCAACGGCGCAATCCCCGAAGACCACTTGAGGGTCGAATTCACCGTCGAGCCGGACAAATCCCGGACGCTCCGCCTCATCCCGAACGGGTCGTGGATCGACCGCGATCTCGGTTCGGTGGCATGAAGCTGCTCGCCATCGAGACGGCAACGCCGGGCGCCTCGGTCGCTCTCGTCGAGGACGCCACCACTCTGGCCGCTGCCTCCCGGATCGATCCTCGGGGCCATGCCACCTTCCTGGTGCCGGCGATCGACTTCTGCTTCGACCAGGTGGGTTGGTCTCCTTCAGACCTCGATGCGGTGGCGGTCGACATCGGGCCTGGTCTCTACACCGGAATCAGGGTCGGTCTGGCCACGGCCCAGGGTCTTGCTGCCGCCTTCGGGATCCCGATCATCCCCGCAGTCTCTCTCGATGCCATCGCACTGGAGGCCCGGACCGGCCACCGATTGATTTGGTCCGTGGTCGATGTGCGCCGGGGCGAATTCGCCGTTGCCCGCTATCGCCCGGTTCCCGGTGGTGGCGTGGTGAGAGAGTCGGAGGCGGAGCTGGTAGGGCCAGAGGTGCTGCGGGCCCAACTGGAAACAGCGCCAGATGAGAGTCTGATGGTAGGTGAGACCGGGGCCTTCCCCGAGTGGCTCCTCAGAGGTCTGCACCGGGTGAAGTTGGGTCGTCCCCGATACCCCTATGCAGTGGCGCTGGCGGAGGTTGCTCGCGGCAGATACGAGAAGGGCGACTTCTTCTCTGTGGGCGAGATACGGCCGATGTACCTGCGCGAAGCCGACGTGACCATCAATTGGGCCAAGCTGAGACAGGAGGGACCGTGGGGAACCGTGTGAGCGAGACCCACATCCGCCCCTTCAGAAGCGGCGACCTCCCGGCTGCGGTGGCCCTGGAGCAGGCAAACCAGGCCACCCCATGGTCCGAAACGGTCTTTCGAGACGAGCTGGCGAGCGAGAACCGGGCCTACTTGACGGCCGATGATGAGGGCGTCGTCGGGTTCGGTGGGGTGATGGTGGTCGGCGACGAGGCGCACGTGACCAATATCCTCGTTGCCCCTGAGGCCAGGAATCGGAGAATCGGGCTGCGCTTGATGCTCGGTTTGATCGACGCGGCGATCGAGATGGGGGCCCGTCATCTCACACTCGAGGTCAGGTCCGGGAACCAGGCTGCTCGGGCCCTGTACGCCCGACTCGGCCTCGCACCGGTCGGAGTGCGCAAGGGCTATTACGCCGACGACGATGCGCTCGTCATGTGGGCCCACGACATCGACGGTGATTCTTACTCGGAGCGTCTGGCCGGTCTGAGATGAAGCCCCTGATCCTTGCTTTCGAGACCTCTTGTGACGAGACCGCGGTCGCCGTGGTGCAGGGAACGACCCCGCTGTCGAATGTCGTTTCCTCCCAGGTCGAGCTTCACGAGCGTTTCGGAGGGGTGGTGCCCGAGGTGGCGGCGCGGGCGCATGTCGAGTCGATCCGCACCCTCACCCATCAGGCCCTCAACGAAGCCGGGATCCACCCGGCCGACCTCGACGGGGTGGCGGCTACGGCCGGGCCTGGCTTGGTCGGCGCACTCCTGGTCGGGCACTCGTTCGCCAAGGCAACCGCGTGGGCTCGCCAGCTTCCATTTGTCGGGATCGACCACATGGAGGGCCATCTCATGGCCCCCCGTCTCCAGTTCGACGACTTCGAGCCACCGGTGGTGGCCCTGCTCGCCTCCGGTGGCCATTCTCAGATCGTCCACGCACAGGAGTGGGGTGATTACGACGTGCTCGGCTCGACGATCGACGACGCCGCCGGGGAGGCGTTCGACAAGTTGGCTCGCATGATGGGTCTCGGGTTCCCGGGCGGCCCTGCCATTGATGCGGCTGCCGAAGATGGTGACCCCGGGGCCATCGAATTCCCCCGTGCGCTGGCCGATCGCCCGTTTCATTTCTCGTTCTCGGGTCTGAAGACCTCGGTGGTCACCTTCATCGAGAGAGCACAAGCGAGTGGCGAGCTCCCCCCATTGGCCGATGTGGCCGCCTCGATCCAGGAGGCGATTGTCGATGTCCTCGTCGACAAGACCTTCGCCGCGGTTGACGCAACCGGGGCCCGGATCGTCGGCGGTGGAGGCGGTGTGCTGGCCAACCGCCGGCTTCGTCATCGCTTCGCGGAGGAGGCCGACAAACGCGGAATTGCGTTGGCCATCCCCGACCCGCTCCTCTGCACCGACAACGCAGCCATGATCGGTGTCGCCGGAGCCCACTGGCTTTCCGAGGGCCGGATCACCGACTGGGCCGAGAACGTGGACCCGGGACGGGTCCTGGGCCGACCGCTCTACTGACGGCGTGCCGGGGCCAGTCCCGAATCTGAGTCCCCTCCACTGAGGTTTTCGATTTAGCACTCACCGGCAACGAGTGCTAATGTCCCTCTTAGCAGTCGAAGTACCCGAGTGCTAACACAAGGATCATCAGCCGGTGGCACGCCGATCGTGTAGGTGTGCTCGGCTGGGTCTAGGTCAATACGAATCGAGCCTCAAGGAGGAGCCAAGTATGAAGCTTCAGCCGCTCGGCGATCGAGTGGTGGTCAACCCCACAGAGGACGCGGAGTCTCGTACCCCGTCCGGGCTGGTCATCCCCGACACCGCCAAGGAGAAGCCGCAGGTCGGCGAGGTAATCGCTGTTGGGCCCGGCGCCCGCGATGAGGACGGCGACCGGATCCCGATGGATGTCTCCATCGGCGACAAGGTCCTTTACTCGAAGTTTGCCGGCACGGAGGTCAAGCTCGACGGAAACGAGTATCTCGTTCTGTCGGAGCGCGACCTTCTGGCCATTGTCAACTGAGGAGCTGATAGAACATGGCAGCGAAGGAACTTCGCTTTAACGAAGAGGCACGTCGTGGCCTCGAGGCCGGCGTGAACAAGCTCGCCGACACGGTAAAGGTCACCCTCGGCCCCAAGGGCCGCAACGTCGTCCTGGAGAAGAAGTGGGGCGCACCCACCATCACCAATGACGGCGTGACCATCGCCAAGGAAATCGAGCTGGACGACCCCTATGAGAACATGGGTGCTCAGCTGGCCAAGGAAGTGGCTACCAAGACCAACGATGTCGCCGGTGACGGCACCACGACTGCAACCGTGCTGGCTCAGGCCATGGTCAAGGAAGGTCTGCGCAACGTGGCCGCCGGCGCCAACCCGATGGACCTGAAGCGGGGCATCGAAAGCGCCGTCGAGAAGGTCGTCGAGGCAATCGGCGAGATGGCTCGCGACATCGAGACCAGCGAGGAGATCGCCAACGTCGCTTCGATCTCGGCCAACAACGACCCGACCATCGGCAAGGTCATCGCCGAGGCGATGGAAAAGGTGGGCAAGGACGGTGTGATCACGGTCGAAGAGGGTCAGACCTTCGGTCTCGAGCTCGAGTTCACGGAGGGCATGCAGTTCGACAAGGGCTTCATCAACTTCTACTTCATCACCGATCCTGATCGCCAGGAGGCGGTGCTCGAGGATCCGTACATCCTCATCGCCAACCAGAAGATCAGCTCGGTCAACGATCTGGTACCGGTTCTTGAGAAGGTGATGCAGTCCGGCAAGAGCGTGCTGGTCATTGCCGAGGATGTCGAGGGAGAGGCTCTGGCCACTCTCGTCGTCAACAAGATTCGGGGGACGTTCTCGTCCGTGGCCGTCAAGGCACCCGGTTTCGGCGAACGGCGCAAGGCCATGCTCCAGGACATCGCCATCCTCACCGGTGGCACAGTCATCGCGGAGGAAGTCGGGCTCAAGCTGGAGAACGTGACTCTGGACATGCTGGGACGCGCTCGCAAGGTTGTCGTCTCCAAGGACAACACCACCGTCATCGACGGTGACGGGTCCGAGGCGGACGTCAAGGCACGTATCAAGCAGATCGAGCGTGAGATCGAGAACACCGACTCGGATTGGGACCGTGAGAAGCTCCAGGAGCGTCTCGCCAAGCTCTCCGGCGGTGTGGTGGTCATCAAGGTCGGCGCCGCCACCGAGGTGGAGCTGAAGGAGAAGAAGCACCGCATCGAGGACGCCGTGTCGGCAACCCGTGCCGCGGTTGAAGAGGGCATCGTGCCCGGAGGCGGCGTTGCGCTGCTCCGTGCTCAGACCGCCATCGACAAGATCCGCGGCGGAGGTGGCGACGAGAAGACCGGGCGCAACATCGTGCGCAAGGCAATCGAGGAGCCTCTCCGTCAGATCGCGGTCAACGCCGGATTTGAGGGCGGAGTCGTCGTCGAGCACGTTCGGTCGGCCGAAGGCAATGTCGGCTTCAATGCCGCGACAGGCGTTTACGAGGATCTGGTCGCGGCCGGTGTCATCGACCCGGCCAAGGTGACCCGGTCGACGCTGCAGAATGCGGCTTCGATCGCGGCATTGCTCCTGACCACCGAGGCCCTGGTGGCCGAGGAGAAGGAGCCCGCCCCGGCGATGCCCGGCGGCGGCCATGGCCACGACGGCGGCGGGATGGACTTCTAGCCCACCCCAGTCCAAAGCGTAGAAGGGGCCCCCATCCTGGGGGCCCCTTTTGGCTTACCTTCATGACGTTCAGGTAAGGCGCCAGGAGGTCCCCCCTCCCCGGCTACGCCGGTACTCCCCCCTTCGGGGGGAGAAACAAGGCGGAGGCGAGGCGGTCGAGGTAGCCGATGGTCTCCCCCGGGCCCAGTGGGCGGAGGTTGAAAACCACCCGGTCCACGCCGGCGGCGTCGAGGGTGTCGAGGTCGTCGACACGGGCTCCGGAGGCGGTGATCTCGAACGTCGCCGGGTCCTTTCCCGAGACGGCCACGGCCTCACGGACCCGAGCCACCTGACCGGCGATGTCCATGCGCATGGCCAGAGGCATCCACCCGTCGCAAAACTCGACCATGTCGGCGAGGGTCTTGGGGCCGGCAGCAGCCCCCATGATGATCGGAGGGTGAGGTCTCTGAGCCGGCTTGGGCCACGCCCACGAGGGCTCCAGGGATATCAACTCCCCATCGAAGGCTGCTTCCTCCTCGGTCCATAGCGCCTTCATCATCAGGACCTTCTCGCGGAGCATCGCCCGCCGGGACGAGAAGCTCACACCATGGTGCTCCATCTCCTCCTTGTTCCAGCCATAACCGATCCCGAACAGGACCCTGCCTCCGGAAAGGGCGTCGAGTGACGCCACCTCCTTGGCGGTCCAGATTGGATCTCTCTGGGCGACCAGGGTTACCCCGGTGCCCAATCGCAG
>DASWKK010000155.1:0-2536 GCA_036396655.1 Acidimicrobiia bacterium | reverse complement strand
ACCACGGTGAACATCCCGGACACAGTCGGCTACGCCACCCCCTCCGACTATGCCGCATTGATACGTCGGGTCGTGAAGGAGGTGAAGGGCGACCGGGATGACATCGTGGTCTCCACCCACTGTCACAACGACCTCGGCCTGGCTGTCGCCAACTCACTCGCCGCGGTCGAGGCGGGCGCCCGCCAGGTGGAAGGAGCCATCAACGGGATCGGAGAACGAGCGGGCAACACCTCGATCGAGGAGGTGGTCATGGCGCTGAACGTGCGAAACGACACCTTCGGAGTCGAGGTCGGGGTCAACACCGAGGAGATCTACGAGACGTCACGGCTCGTGGCAGAGCAAACCGGGTACCCGATCCAATACAACAAGGCCGTGGTAGGTCGCAACGCCTTTGCCCACGAGTCGGGCATCCACCAGCACGGTGTGCTTCGTGAGCGCGCCACCTACGAGATAATGGACCCAATGGCAGTCGGGATGGGCAGGTCGCTGATAGTGATGGGAAAACACTCCGGTCGCGCCGCCTTCAAACACTCACTGACCGAGATAGGGATCGACCTCAACGGCACCGCTTTCGAGAAGGCATTCACCAGGATGAAGGATGTGGCTGATCATGTCGGCGAGGTTTCCCAGGAGCGGATTCGGCTGATCGTCGAGGAAGTAGTGTCCGGTGTCGAGGTGCTGGACGGAGTGTCCGCTTCCTTCGAATGAGCAGCTATTCAATCGCAAGAGTCCCCGGTGACGGGACTGGCCCCGAAGTGGTCCAGGAGGCGGTCAAGGTTCTTGACGCCGCCGGTGAGGTCTATGGCTTCGAGCTCGACTACACCGACCTCGATCTCGGTGGCGAACGCTATTTGAGGACCCAGGAGACTCTCACCGGGAGCGATCTCGAGACCTTGGGCAACGCCGACGCCATCCTGTTCGGCGCGGTTGGCCATCCGGATGTCCCGCCGGGTGTCCTGGAACAGGAGATCCTCCTCCGGATGCGCCGCGAGCTCGACCAGTTCGTCAACCTGCGACCTGTCAAGCTGCACCCCGGAGTCAACGGTCCACTCAGGGATGTCGACCCGGCCGATGTCGACTTCGTGGTGGTCCGGGAGAACAGTGAGGGTCTCTACGTCGGTCAGGGTGAGTTCACTGCCAAAGGCTCACCGTTCGAGGTGGCGGTCCAGCTCTCGGTGAACAGCCGCTTCGGGGTGGAGCGCTGCATTCGGTATGCATTCGACCTCGCCGCGTCCCGGCCACGCCGGCACTTGACCATGTGCGCCAAGACCAACGTCCTCACCTACGCCTCGGATCTGTGGGCGCGGGTGTTCGAGGAGGTGGGGGCGGAGTATCCCGACGTGGAGACAGCCTATGCCCACATCGACGCCGCCTGCCTGTGGCTGGTGGAAGACCCCTCGCGCTTCGACGTGATCGTCACCGACAACATGTTTGGGGACATAATCACCGATCTCGGCGCCGCCGTTCAGGGTGGTATGGGGATCGCCTCGGGAGCAAATGTCAACCCAAACGGTGTATCGATGTTCGAGCCGATCGGCGGAACCGCCCCCGGATTCGAAGGAACCGGCCTGATCAACCCTCTCGCCGCCATCGGCGCCGGTGCGATGATGATGGACCTCCTGGGAGAGCCCAAGGCCGGCGCTGCCATCGAGAGTGCCGTGGGTGAGGTGGCCGGCGCCCTTCCTTCGCTGCGGGCGGGCCAAATGGGCATCAGCACTGCCGAAGTCGGGGATCGTGTCGCCGGGTTGGTGGCGGAGTCTGCCCCAGCCGGAGCGGCCCGTTGAGCACCCCCCGCACCCTCTTCGAGAAGGTCTGGGACAGTCATGTCGTCGTGGACTCCGACCCTGCGCTGCTCTACGTCGACCTGCATCTGGTCCACGAGGTCACTTCACCCCAGGCCTTCGCCGGGCTCACCGCTTCGGGCAGGACAGTGCGACGACCCGATCTCACCGTGGCCACGGTTGACCACGGGATCCCGACCACCGGTCGATCACTTGGGATCAGAGACCCTCTCTCCAAGAAGCAGGTCGACGCCCTGATCCAGAATTGCCGTGATCACGGGATCACCATGTTTGGGATAGACGACCCCCGCCAGGGCATCGTTCATGTGGTCGGGCCCGAGCAGGGTTTGACCCAGCCCGGACTGCTGATCGTCTGTGGTGACAGCCATACCTCCACTCACGGTGCGTTCGGTGCACTCGCTTTCGGCATCGGCACCACCGAGGTGGAGCATGTCCTGGCGACGCAAACCATCTGGCAGGCCAGACCGCAAACCATGGCTGTCGAGGTAGAGGGCACCCTTCCCTGGGGAGTCGCCGCCAAGGATCTGATTCTCGGGATCATCGCCCAGATCGGGGTGTCCGGCGGCACGCGCCACGTCATCGAGTACCGGGGCCAGGCGATCAGAGATCTCAGCATGGAGCAGCGCATGACGATCTGCAACATGTCGATCGAGGGTGGGGCTCGGGCGGGGATGATCGCCCCCGACGAGACCACCATCCGATATGTGGAAGGCAGGCCATTCGCTCCCAAGGGG